>CALZXH010000003.1 GCA_945830055.1 uncultured Prevotella sp. | reverse complement strand
GGACAAGACATTAATTGACAAAATTTTCAAAGAACTCATTTTATTTACTGCCAGACCCGCTTAGGCTTGGCGAATTTTTAACGAACTATTGCGGTATATAAGATAGAATGTTTAACTTGATTTAACTGTGTTAGGCCGGGCCTTTGTAGCCCCATAAGCCCCTTTAGGCACGGAAGACAAGAGCGTGTTGTGTTTTACATTAATGTGTTATGTGTTGTGTTTTATGTTGTTACTTGACAACGTTCGACGGAGGATACGGAAGTTGAGTCTTCCCTCCTTGTGGGGACTGTGGGAGGCCCTATTACTGTTTTTTAGGCACGGAAAACACGGAATACACGGAGGAACTGGAACAGTAAGAGGCGAAGCCTTAAAGAGTAAAAGGCATAGCCTTAAAGAATAGAGCCCCCACAGTCACCTCAAGGGGGGATAAATAGAAGACTTTAAGGATTTCCAATCCTTTTACTCTTTAAGGTTCGTAGAACCTATTACTGTTTAAGGGACTGTGGGGGCCCTTGTGCGCCCTGAAGGGGCAACCTGCGCATAGCCCAGGGCAGAATGGAGCGAAGCGGAATGACACCCTGGGTTGATGGGTGCATTTGGAAACGCCCTGACAGGGCAAAAGCGTTAATCTTGCCTTTGTGTATGAATGCTTTTGGGCCTTCAGCCCGTAGTTTGCTCCACACGATAAAACCCCAGGGCGTTGCCCCGGGCTATGCGCAGGCTGCCCCTTCAGGGCGTAGCAATTAGCAATGTCTGTGGGGACCCTATTTTTTAAGGCTTTAGTCTTTTACTTTTTAAGGTTCGTAGAACCTATTACAGTAATAGGTTTCGCCTATTACTGTTTAGGGCACGGAAAACACGGACTATGGTGGGGCGTGTTGGGTTGAGGCGGATGAAATCAATGAATTCAAAAAAACACTGAACTTTCGTTCAGCGTTTTTTGTTTGTATGTGATGGTTTTATTCTGTAACTTTGTCCCGAATGAAGCTATTTCTTTGAACAAATAGTCTATGAGACGGAACAGACTTTTTTCGATGGCATTACTCTGTGCAATGGTTATACTGGCGACAACTGCCGCCTTTGCAGATGCGTCTATCGGCAAATACAAGGGATATACTGCCGATGGCAGTAAGGTGACTGTCAAGTCATTTCGTTTTGGCTGCATCTTGCACCAGTTCGCCGAGGGTGGGATGGATGTGGATAATGGCTGCCAGTTGGTCGATGGTGGTGTGGCGGCACATCAGGGAAGCTATCTCCTGTACCATGTCGGCACTGTGGGCACCGAAGGCGTGGCATCCCAACAGGTTGCCTGAAGACTTGTCGTAGAGTATCTTGAGCATGCCCTCTGTCTCGTTCATCGACAGTGCCTTGCCGTTGGCACGGTGGAATGACTTGCAGCAGCCATAGTCGGTGCCTGCCGCCTTGCAGCTGTCTTCGGTCATGCCTACACACGCAGCTTCGGGATAGGTGAAGATGGCTGCGGGCATCACCTCCAACTGGGGCAGGAGAGAGGCTACGGCTTCTTCCTGAAGCGATGCGGTGAGGATATGGTGTACCGCCACTTCTGCCTGTGCCGATGCCGCATGAGCCAGCATCTGTCTGCCGTTGACATCTCCGATGGCATACACGCCCTGGATATTGGTCTGCAGGTGGTCGTCGGTGGCGATGCCCTTGGCACTGTACTCAATGCCCGTGCGCTCCAGGTGCAGGGAAGCTATGTTGACTGCCCTGCCTACCGCCATGAGCACCTTGTCGGCTGCCGTCTGCTCCTCCTTGCCCTTGCGCTCGTAGGTGACGAAGCCGTCAGCTACGCTCTTGACCGCGGCTTGCATCACAAACTGGATGCCCCGCTTCTCGAGTGCCTTGCGCAGGCGTTTGGCGATATCGCTGTCAAGGGCGGGCAGACATTCCTTCAGGAACTCTATCACCGTGACCTGACAGCCGAAGCTGTGGAAGATACACGCCAGTTCCATGCCTATCACACCGGCTCCCACGATGCACAGACGGGAGGGCAGGGCGGTGAGCGAGAGGATATCCGTGGAGTCGAGCAGCATGGCGGCATCAGCCTGTTGCAGGGGCAGCATCTTGGGCACGGAACCCGTGGCGATGATGATATGAGGGGCTGTGAGCGTGTCGCCGTTCACTTCGATGGTATGGTCGTCCACGAAGCTTGCCTCGCCCTGTATCACCTCAACCTTGGAAGATGCCATCAGCGAGGCGATGCCCTCGCGCAACTGCATGATGACCTCGTCCTTGTGAGCCATCACTTGCGCCAGGTTGACGGCAGGGGCAGCACAGTCGATGCCCAGCGGGGCACAGTGGTGTATATGGTGCATCAGCTCTGCGGTGTGGGCAAGCGTCTTGGTGGGGATACATCCCATGTTGAGACAGGTGCCGCCCAGGTGGGCACGCTCTATCAGCGTCACCCGCAGTCCGGCTTTGGCGGCATGGATGGCGGCATGGTATCCGCCGGGACCGCCGCCGATGATAATCAGGTCTGTTCTGTTGTCCATAAAAAGAATGCAAACGGGGTTTCGGAAGTCATTGTAGAGGTGGGCAGGCTTATAGAGCCTGCATCGCCTTGTAGGTGAGTACGGGATGCTTGGCTGCCTCCACGTCATCAACCCTCTTGATGGGTGTATGGTGCGGGGCACCCTTCACCACCTCGGGGTCGGTGGCAGCCTCGTGGGCGATGGTGCGCATCACCTGGATGAAGTCGTCCAGCGTTTCCTTGCTCTCGTTCTCGGTAGGTTCTATCATCAGCGACTGGTGGAACAGCAGCGGGAAATAGATGGTGGGCGCATGATAGCCATAGTCAAGCAGGCGTTTTGCCACATCCATCGTGGTTACTCCCGTGCTCTTGTCCTTCAGTCCGTCGAACACAAACTCGTGCTTGCACAGCGTGTCGATGGGCAGTTCGTAAACATCCTTGAGGCACTCCTTGATATAGTTGGCGTTGAGTGTGGCAAGCGGACCTACCAGCTTGAGCTGGTCTCTGCCCAGCGACAGGATATAGGCGAGGGCGCGTATCTCTACGGCAAAGTTGCCGTTGTAGGGACTGACGCATGGCAGACAGTCTTCTAATCCTTGGCGCACGCCCACAGGACCGGCTCCCGGACCGCCTCCGCCGTGGGGCGTAGAGAAGGTCTTGTGCAGGTTGATGTGCATCACGTCAAAGCCCATGTCGCCCGGGCGGCAGGCACCCAGCATGGGGTTGAGGTTGGCGCCATCGTAGTACATCAGTGCGCCGCAGTCGTGTACCATCGCGGCTATTTCGGGGATGCTGCGCTCAAAGAGTCCCAGCGTGTTGGGGTTGGTCATCATCATGGCTGCCACCTCGTCGTTGAGCAGCTCTTTGAGATGCTCCACGTCAACAGTGCCGTCAGCCAAGCTCTTCACCTCCACGATGTCCAGTCCGCATACCGCTGCCGAGGCAGGGTTGGTGCCGTGGGCAGAGTCGGGCACTATGACCTTGGTGCGACGGGTGTCGCCCCGCTTCTCGTGGTAGGCACGTATCACCATCAGTCCTGTCAGTTCGCCGTGGGCTCCCGCAAAGGGCTTCAGCGTGAAGGCTGAAAGGCCTGTGATGGCGCACAGCGACTGCTCCAGCATACGGCACACCTCCTGTGCGCCGCGGGTGGTCTCTGCGGGCTGCAGCGGATGGAGCGCCGAGAAAGCCGGAAGGGCTGCCATCTCCTCGTTGATGCAGGGGTTGTATTTCATGGTGCAGCTGCCCAGAGGGTAGAAGCCGTTGTTCACACCGAAGTTGTTGGCACTCTGGTTGGTATAGTGGCGCACCACGGTGAGTTCGTCACATTCGGGCAACGCCGCCTCCTGCTCCCTGCACAGTTCTTGGGGAATGTCGTAGCTGCCGAACTCATTGTGCGGCAGCGAATAGCCCTTGCGGCCGGGACGGGAAAGTTCGAAAATCAGTTTTCCGTATAGTCTGTTGTTCATAAGATAGTGCTTTGGTAGATTGAAATGAGCGATATCAGCCGGTCGGCCTCCTCCTTGGTGCGCTTCTCGGTGACTGCCAGCATCAGGGTGTGGTCGCCCACCTTGACACCACCGAAGATGCCGTTGCGGGTGAGATAGTCGAGCAGACCGTCGAGGTCGCCCTGGTAGTCCACGCAGAACTCGTTGAAGAACGGGCGCTGCGGCCAGGTGGCTGTAAACAGGCCCGTGGCGAGCAGCTGCTCCTGCAGGTAGTGGGCGCCGGCATACGACTGCTGTGCCGCCTCGCGGATGCCCTGACGCCCCATGAGCGACATGTAGACGGTGACAAACAGCGCCATGAGCGACTGGTTGGAACAGATGTTCGACGTGGCTTTCTGGCGGCGGATATGCTGTTCGCGTGCCTGCAGGGTGAGCACAAAGGCGCGCTGGCCCTCGCTGTCGTGGGTCATGCCTACGATACGGCCCGGCATCTTGCGCATCAGCTTTTCGGTACAGCACATATAGCCCACATACGGACCGCCGAATGCCATCGGGATGCCCAGGCTCTGGGCGTCGCCCACGGCGATGTCGGCACCCCATTCGCCCGGTGTCTTGAGTACTGCCAGGTCGGCAGCGATGCTGTTCATGATCAGCAGCGCCTTGTGGGCGTGTACCGCATCGGCATAGCCGCTGTAGTCTTCCACAATACCGTAGTAGTTGGGCTGCTGCACTATCACGCCTGCCACTCCGCCCTGTGCCAGCCGGCGCTCCATATCCTCCTTGCTGGTGGCGCCGTCAGCCGCTTCGATCATCTCTATCTGCATGCCGTGGAAATGGGCGTAGGTGCGCACCACCTCGAGCACCTTGGGGTCGATGGTGGAAGATACCAGCACCTTGTCGCACTTCTTACCGGCTGCCACTGCCATCATCGCCGCCTCGGCGGTGGCTGTGGCGCCGTCGTAGAGCGAGGCGTTGGAGATGTCCATGCCCGTGAGCTCTGCCATGAGCGACTGGAACTCGAAGATATAGTGCAGGGTGCCCTGTGATATCTCTGCCTGGTAGGGAGTGTAGGAGGTGAGAAACTCTGACCTGCTGAGGATAGAGGGGATGGCGGCAGGGGTGTAGTGGTCGTACACGCCGGCGCCCCCGAAGCAGGTGAGCACCGTATTCTGCCGTGCCATACGCTCAAAGGTGGCGCGTACCTCCTGTTCGCTCATCGACAGGGGCAGGTCGTATTCTCCCTTGAAGCGGATGCTCTCGGGCACCTCGGCGTAGAGGTCGTCTGTGGAGGAGATGCCTATCTTGCCGAGCATCTGCTGCACCTCCTCCTCTGTGTGTGGGAAATACTTGTACATATTCAGTGACTGTACGGGTTAGGGGTTATGCGTTGTCGGTGAGCGCCTTGTAGGCTGCTGCATCCATCAGCTTGTCCAGTTCGGCGGTGTCAGACAGCTGCACCTTGATAATCCAGTTCTCAAAGGCATCCTCGTTGATGAGTTCAGGTGCATCTTCCAGTGCCTCGTTCACCTCTACCACGGTGCCGCTCACGGGCGAGAAGAGGTCGCTGGCGGCCTTGACGCTCTCTACTGCGCCAAACTGTTCGCCGGCTTCCACCTCGTCATCCACT
The DNA here is from genome assembly GCA_945830055.1 of uncultured Prevotella sp. GTDB lineage: Bacteria > Bacteroidota > Bacteroidia > Bacteroidales > Bacteroidaceae > Prevotella. Next base: position 71,718 of record CALZXH010000003.1, on the reverse strand, counting down.
TCGGGCATGTCCACATAGACCACATTGCCCAGGGCATGCTGTGCATAATCGGTGATGCCGATATAACCGTATCCGTCTTCCACTCTCACGTATTCGTGTGACTCTGAGTAATAGAGTCCTTCCAAAACTTTTGCCATAATGATTCGTGTTTATTATAATGAATGTCGTTGTGTGATTTCTTTCTTGCAATGCCTGTGTGGCAGGACTTATTTCTTGTAATGCTTGTCGTAGAACTTCTTTTTCACCACCACGCCGTCGAACACCTTCTTGCGTATCTGGATGCTCAGGGGGGTGCCCAAGGCGCTGCACGCGCTGTTGACCAGTGCCATACATACGCTCTTGTCAGTTGAGATGGTGTGGTAGCCTGTGGTCACTTCGCCCACCTGCACCCCGTCTTTCAGTACGGGATAGCCGTGGCGGGGGATTGCCTTGTCGGCGAGTTCGATGCCCACCAGCTTCTTGTTCACACCCTGCTCTTTCTGCAATACCAGTGCCTCCTTGCCGATGAATTCGGGCTTGTCGAGCTTGCAGAAGAAGCCGAGTCCGGCCATGATAGGGGAGATGTCAGCCGAGAGTTCGTCGCCGTAGAGGGGCAGTCCCACCTCGAAGCGTAGTGTGTCGCGGCAGCCCAGTCCGCAGGGCTTGCATCTGCCACTTGCCATCAGCAGGTCCCAGAAGCGGCGTATCTGCTCATGGGTGCCGTAGATCTCGAAGCCGTCTTCGCCGGTATAGCCTGTGCGGCTCACGATCAGGTCGCCGATGGTCTTCACCGTGTAGAAGGTGAGTTCGGCGCAAGATAGCTGCAGCACCTCCTGCATCACGCCCTCTGCCTCGGGACCCTGTACCGCCAGCTGTCCGTAGTGGTCGGAGCGGTTGTGCATCTCGATATCGAAGCCGTCGGCATGCTGGGTCATCCACTCCCAGTCCTTGTCGATATTGGCGGCGTTGATGACGATGAAGAAGTCGTTTGCGCCCATCTTGTACACCAGTAGGTCGTCTACGGTACCTCCGTTGTCGTAGAGCATCATGCCATAGAGGATTTTCCCCACGGGCATATCGCGCACGTCGTTGGTGAAGATGTGGTTCACATAGCGTTCGGCGTCGGGACCCTTTACGGTCACCTCGCCCATGTGTGAAACGTCGAACACACCGCAACAGTGGCGTACCGCCAGGTGTTCGTCCTTGATATCGCTGTACTGGATGGGCATGTCAAAGCCGCCGAACGGACTGATGAGTGCCCCTAAGGCTACGTGCTTGTCATACAAGCAGGTTCTTTTGTTTTCCATATCGTCTTGTTTTAGGTAGGTCTTTATGTCTGGTTCTGATGGTCGTGAAGAAGCAGCCGGATGAAATCCTCTCTCTGCAGGTTCATGATATAGTGGTCCATCTGTTCGGGCAGTGCCTGTAGCAGCGCCTCGCGTGTAAGGCTGCATCCCTTCAGAGGCTGCAGGATGCCCCGGTCGGTATCACCCACCACGAAGTAGTCGCCCATGATGTTGGCTGCCTTGATGATGCTGTTCTTGATTTCCATGCGCACCTCTATCTCGCCCACGTTGGCGATATGCTGTCTGCGGATGACCGAGTAGCGGGGGTTGTTGCCGTAGATGAACTCGTCAGAGAGATACTCCTGCTCTATCTCCCGGATGGCTGCCACGTCGTGCATGTCGAGCATACGTTCGCCCTGGCACAGGCGCTGGCGCACGAAGGTCTTGAACTCTTCGAGGGATTGCGGGATGTAGTCCTTCAGCAGGGCGATACGCTGGCGCACGCTGCTGATGCCCTTGCTCAGCAGTTTTTCGCCGGTGGGGGTGATGGCACCCACCATGTGTTGCATGTTGGTGTCGTAGAGCATGGTGCCGTGGACGATGCTTCTGCCCGGAATATGGTAGAAGGCGTTGCCCGATACCTTACGGTTGCCTATCAGCACGTCGTTTCTGCCGCTGGTAGAGGCATCCACGCCCAGCTGGCGCAATACCAGCACCACCATGTTGATATAGCGGTTGAAGGTGAAGTTCACGTTCTCGTCGCGGGTGATATAGGAGAACATCACGTTGCTCATGTCGGCATATACGCAACCTCCGCCACTCTTGCGGCGGTAGGTGTGTATGTGGTGGGCACGGCAGTAGTCCATGTTCACCTCGTTCTCTATCAGCTGGTTGCGACCGAAGATGACGCTGGGCTCTACCTGCCACATAAAAAAACAGTCGCCCTCTTCTTGCAGACAGCGTGCCACATATTCTTCCATGGCAAGGTAGAAGGATAGGCGCTGTACTCCAATCGGCGGAAGGGCGATGTATTTCATAATGCCTCTTGTTCGTTGTTTTTGCAAATATATTAAATATTTATGTAATGCAACGATAAAAAGACAGACTTTTTTAGAGGCAGGAGGGATTTTTTTTGGGGAGTGTTATGCTTGTCGGCTCTCGATGAACAGCAGTTCCGTTTCAAGCATCTTGAGGCGCGGCATGTCGATACCCGCTGCCTGGGCTATCTCGAGAGGCCGCGTATACAGATAATGTATCTCCATAGGGCGGTGATAGTCGTAGTCGAGTTTCATCGAGGGGGAGTAGGGGGGCATCGACAGGGTATTGTCGATCATCTTCTCCACAAAGGCATCGTCGATATTGCTTACGCCCAATGCCTGAGCGGCACGCACCACCTCCCTGCACTGCATGCGGATGAGCTGGCAGGTATGGGGATTGGTCACCAGGTGGATGGTCTGGGTGTCGAGTGCCACGGTCATGCCGTTGAAGGGCATGTTCCACACCGCCTTCTTCCAGCGGGCTTCGGCATAGTTGACCAGGGAGGCTCCGATGCCAGCCCCGCGCATCTCTGCAATCAGGCGATCTACCCTTTCCTGGTCGGGGCAGGAGTAGTTGCCGATGTTGATGCTGCCGTAGAACTGGTGATGGATATGGCCCGCGCCTATCTTGGACGAACAGATGAAAGCCAGTCCGGCTGCCAGCCATGTGTCAGGGAACATCTTCTGCACGTCTTCCTCCACACCGATGCCGTTCTGTATCAGCAGCACCAGGGTGTCGGGGCGCAGCAACGGTGGCAGCAGGTCGGTAAGCAGGTGGTTGCTCACAGTCTTGAGCGCCACAATCACCACATCCACCTGAGGCATGTCGGTGGCAGAGCGGTAGGCGTTGACATAGGGTAGCACGTAGTTGCCCTCGTAGGAGTCGATGACGAGTCCGTTTTGTTTCACTTCTTCATAGTCGCTGTGCAGCAGGAAATGCACTTCGCTGCCAGCCTTGGCCAGTTTGCTGCCGTAATAGCCGCCTATGGCTCCTGTTCCGATGACTGCGTATTTCATCTTTTGTTAGGGTATGATGTATGCTTGCTTCTTCGTTTATGCTGCGACTCTTGTCGAAAAAAGAAAGAGACGGTTGCAGTGGTGTGCAACCGTCTCTCAGATTGTGGGCGCTGACGGATTCGAACCGCCGACCCTCTGCTTGTAAGGCAGATGCTCTAAACCAGCTGAGCTAAGCGCCCTTACTTGTTGTAAGCGGGTGCAAAGTTATGGTTTTATTTTTGAATATCCAAATATTTTCCGGATTATTTTGCAAGAGCATCCATGATTTTTGCCTCCAGTTCGTCGCACAGTTCCGGATTGTCCTTGAGCAGTGCCTTGGTAGCATCCCTGCCCTGTGCCAGGCGTGCGCCGTCGTAGGAGAACCAGCTGCCGCTCTTCTGGATGACGTTGTACATGACACCCAGGTCGATAATCTCGCCAATTCTGGAGATGCCCTCGCCGAAGGTAATCTCAAACTCAGCCTTGCGGAAGGGGGGTGCCACCTTGTTCTTCACCACCTTTACCCTCACTTGGTTGCCGATCACGTTGTCGCCGTCCTTGATGCTGGTTACCTTGCGGATGTCGAGGCGTACGCTGGAGTAGAACTTCAGGGCGTTGCCGCCGGTGGTCGTTTCAGGGTTGCCGAACATGATGCCTATCTTTTCGCGCAGCTGGTTGATGAAGATGCAGGTGGTGTTGGTCTTGCTGATGTTGGAGGTGAGCTTGCGCAGTGCCTGACTCATGAGTCGTGCCTGCAGACCTACCTTGTTGTCGCCCATTTCGCCGTCGATCTCGGCCTTGGGGGTAAGTGCCGCCACAGAGTCGATGACCACGATGTCGATGGCCGATGAGCGTATCAGCTGGTCGGCTATCTCAAGTGCCTGTTCTCCGGTATCGGGCTGCGAGATCCAAAGGCTGTCCACATCCACTCCCAGCTTTTCGGCATAGAAGCGGTCGAAGGCATGTTCGGCATCGATGAATGCGGCTATGCCGCCTGCCTTCTGTGCCTCTGCGATGGCGTGGATGGCAAGGGTGGTCTTTCCCGATGATTCAGGACCGTAGATCTCTATGATGCGCCCCTTGGGGTAGCCTCCGACGCCGAGCGCCATATTGAGGGCGATGCTTCCGGTGGGAATCACGTCCACGTTCTCCACCTTCTCGTCACCCAGTTTCATGATGGCACCTTTGCCGAAGTCTTTCTCTATCTTTGCCATGGCAGCCTGCAGCGCCTTCAGCTTGTCGCTCTGTGTGCCTGTAGCTTCGTTTTCCATATCTTTCTTAGCCATATATTTGTAGTAGGTTTAAAGTTCCAAATCGCCTCCGAAAATCTCGTGCCAGGGGAGTCCCTGGATGTTGAGCTGCTCCATGAAGGGGTCCGGATCAAACTCCTCCACGTTCCATACGCCGGGCTTCTTCCACAGTCCCTTCAGGAACATCATGGCGCCTATCATGGCGGGCACGCCCGTGGTGTAGCTCACGCCCTGCATACCCGTTTCCTTGTATGCCTCCTGGTGCTTGCAGTTATTGTAGATATAATAGGTAAGCTCCTTGCCGTCCTTCACTCCGCGGATGCGGCAGCCGATGCTGGTCTCACCCTCGTAGTTCTCGCCCAGGTCTTGCGGGTTGGGAAGTACCGCCTTAAGGAACTGCAGGGGCACTATCTTCACCTTGACGGTCTTGCCGGAACCATCTGCCAGCGGGGCCTCGTACTCCATCTCGTCGATGCGGCTCATGCCGATGTTCTGTATCACGTCGAGGTAGGTGAGGTATTGCTGTCCGAAGGTCATCCAGAAGCGTGCCTGACGGATGGTGGGATAGTTCTTCACCAGGCTTTCCAGTTCCTCGTGGTGCATCAGGTAGCTCTCGCGCGGACCGATGTTGGGGTAGGTGAGTGCCTTGTGTACCGCCAGCGGGTCGGTCTCTATCCATTCGCCGTCCTTGTAGTACAGTCCCTTCTGGGTAATCTCGCGGATATTGATTTCAGGGTTGAAGTTGGTGGCAAACGCCTTGTGGTGGTTGCCTGCGTTGCAGTCTACGATGTCCAGGCAGTGTATCTCGTCGAAGTGGTGCTTGGCAGCCCATGCCGTGTAGATGCCGCTCACGCCCGGGTCGAAACCGCAGCCCAGGATGGCGCAGAGACCGGCTTTCTCGAACCTGTCCTTGTATGCCCACTGCCATGAGTATTCGAAGTGGGCCTCGTCCTTGGGCTCGTAGTTGGCGGTGTCCAGGTAGTTGCATCCGCAAGCCAGACAGGCGTCCATGATGGTCAGGTCCTGATAGGGCAGTGCCAGATTGATGACCAGTTCGGGCTTGTAGTCGTTGAACAGCGCCTTGAGCTGCTCCACATCGTCGGCATCTACCTGTGCCGTCTTGATGTCCATCGGGTGTCCTGCCTTATGGATGGCGTCCACTATCTGGTCGCACTTCTCCTTCCTTCTGCTGGCAATCATGAAGTCGGTGAATACGTCTGCATTTTGGGCAATCTTGAAAGCGGCTACGGTGGCTACGCCTCCTGCACCAATCATTAGTACTTTTCCCATTGTTCTTTGTGTTATGATTATATTTTGTCTTGTTTTTGTTCTGTTTTTGTCTTGTTATTGTGCTTACAGAGGGTTGGTGGTATCAGTCTTGCCGTGGCATGACCAGCCTGTATTACTGTGCCTGGCTGAACTCCTCTGAGCGGATGCCCAAAGCGTTCATCAGCGAGTAACCCAGTATCTCCTGCCGGTAGGGACCGGGAGTGAGCGGCTGCATGTCGAACAGGGTGATGCGCTTCTTCTCTTCGTCCACGTTCTTGAGTACCGCCTTGATCTTTCCCAGCATCTGCGAGGTGTCTGCCACCAGCATGATACGCTTGATGCAGTCTTGGGCGCATGCCATGGACAGGATATCGAGCAGGAACTCCTGCTGTGTCACCAGCGGTTCGGTGGGGAAGGCGCTGAGGGCGAACTCCCCGAGGTGGTCCTTGAAGGCGGTACCGTTGAGCTCTGTTGCATAGTCAGAGGGGCGGAAGTTGGCAAGTGCCGTCTGCTGCTTGCCGTGTATCAGAATTACCTGTATCTGGTTGTCGCCTTCGCGTATGCCTCCGTCGAGTGCGATGCAGTCAATCCATCGTGCCAGGTCGGCCTGCGGAATGCGCCTGTTGAGCATCCTCTCGAAGTTGACGATGAGGTTGAACGCCACTTTGTCCACGTAGTCGGCATCGGCAATCACCACGTTCTCGCTCCATATCACCTGTTTTTCACATTCTTTCATGGGATGCAAATTTAGATAATTTTTTTGGATAAAGCCCAAAAATGAGGATGGTTTTTTTAGAGGGGCCAGCAGAGCTGTCGGCTGTTCTTGCCGATGTAGGATATTTTTCTTTGATACAAGTCAAGGAAATATCAAAAAATAAGGGTTTAAAAATCAAAAAACAAGGTCGGAACAATCCTTTAACATTTACCTTTGCATCACACAAGTTTTTTATTTTTTATAATCTTTCTGACATAACTTTAATATTCATGAGCAGTATATTAGACAACAGAGCCGCATTGAAGGCTGAAGTGATGAAGATAGCAGAAGTAGCAGGCTATTTGTGGCAGAACGGCTGGGCAGAGCGCAACGGCGGAAACATTACCGTCAACGTTACCGACCATGTGGATGACGAGATACGCAACCTACCTGCCATCAGCGAGGTGAAACCCATCGGTGTGACCCTTCCTGCACTGAAGGGATGCTATTTCTATTGCAAGGGTACGGGCAAACGTATGCGCGACCTGGCACGCTGGCCTATGGACAATGGTAGCATCATCCGTATTCTCGATGACTGTGCAAGCTATGTGATTATCGCCGACAATGCCGTGATGCCTACCAGCGAGCTGCCTTCACACCTGACCGTTCACGCCCGTCTTATCGAAAGCGGTTCGCCCTACAAGGCTACCGTGCATACCCATCCTATCGAACTGGTGGCGATGAGCCATAATCCCCAGTTCCTGGGCAAGGACGTGCTCACAAAGATACTGTGGTCTATGATTCCCGAAACCAAGGCTTTCTGTCCGTTAGGTCTGGGTATCGTGCCCTACACCTTGCCCGGTTCCAACGAGTTGGCTGACGCCACCCTGCGCGAGCTGGAGGAGTACGACGTGGTGATGTGGGAGAAGCATGGCGTGTTTGCCAAGGGTCTGGATGTAATGGATGCCTTTGACCAGATTGACGTGCTCTCCAAGAGTGCCAAGATATATATCAACGCCAAGTGCATGGGCTACGAACCCGAGGGTATGAGCGATGCGCAGATGGCTGAGATGACCAAGGCATTCAACCTGCCGAGATAATCTCTTCGTGGCATCCCCTTGCGGATGGAGTGTTTAGAGTGTAGAAAAAACAACTACTGAATATTATATATCAATTTATTAGACTACTCTATGTATGGTAATGAGGGCACCTGTCGCTGTGAAGTGTAGGATGCCCTCCAATTTTTTTCAGACGGCATTCCATGCCGCTATGGAGTATGCTGAAGCAGGAGTGTGAATATATTAAGATGATGAATGAAATACAGGATATTTTTATTGTGCTGGATGCTGACGGGCGTGTGGTGCGTGCTGAATACGGCGGCGCAGAACTGGGCGGACAGGATGACTTCTGACGTGAAGTACCGCGTGCAGATGCAGGCATCCCTGTCGGAAGGGAACACTCCGCTGTGGCTGAATGCCAACAAGTACGGACTCAGTTCGCTGCAGTCGGCCAACGGCTATCTGATGGCGGGCGTGGAGCGGTCCTTGCAGGCTGACTCTATGCGCAGGTGGGCTTGGGGCTACGGCTTGGATATGGCAGTGGTGCACCATTATACGTCGAATGTGGTGGTGCAGCAGTGTTATGCCACCCTGCGCTGGCTCAAGGGAGAGCTTACCGTGGGCAGCAGGGAATACCCCATGGAGCTGAAAAACCAGCTGTTGTCGTCGGGCGGACAGACCTTTGGCATCAATGCGCGCCCTGTGCCGCAGGTGCGTCTCTCCCTGCCCGAATACTGGCAGGTGCCCCTGCTTGCCGGCTGGGTGCATCTCAAGGGCTTTGTGGCTTACGGCATGCTTACCGACCAGCGCTGGCAGCATGAGTTTACCGACCGTAAGAACAAGTATGTGGACGGTGCCCTCTACCACGCCAAGGCGGGCTATCTGAAGATTGGAAAAGATGATGGGAAACATCCCCTTTCGGTGGAACTGGGACTTGAGATGGCTTGCGTCTTCGGCGGTACGTCCTACCAGCCGAACGGCAACGGGACAATGACCATAATAGAGAACTCAAGCGGTCTGCGCGACTTCTGGAACGCCTTTATTCCCAGTGGAGGAGAGCAGGTGGAGACCACCTACCGCAATGCCGAGGGCAACCAGTTGGGCAGCTGGATGATTAGGGTCAACTATGATGCCCCCTCGTGGAAGCTCGGTGTGTATGCCGACAAGTACTTCGAGGACCATTCGTCTATGTTCCAGCTCGACTATAACGGCTATGGCACTGGAGACGAATGGAATGTGAAGAAAGACAGCAAGTACTTCCTCTATGACTTCCGCGACATCCTGCTGGGTGCCGAACTGCAGCTGAAGCGGGGCACATGGCTGAAGAATGTGGTGGTGGAGTATCTCTATTCCAAATACCAGAGCGGACCGGTCTATCACGACCATACGCCTGCCCTCAAAGATCATATCTGCGGTCGTGACGAGTTCTATAACCATTATATATATACGGGATGGCAGCACTGGGGACAGGTGATGGGCAACCCCCTCTACCGTTCGCCCATATACAATACCAATGGAGACATCTACGTGCAGAACAACCGTATGCAGGCGGTCCATGTGGGCGTGGTAGGGGCTGTAAACAGCAGGCTCTCCTACCGCTTGCTGGGGTCCTGGCAAGAGGGCTTCGGCACGTACAAGATGCCTTATGCGAAGCCTCGCTACAACCGTAGCGTGATGGTAGAGGCCGATTACCGCTTTGCCTGCAAGGAGCTGCGCGGATGGGATGTCAAGGTGGCTTGGGGACTTGATGACGGACAACTCATAGGCAATAACTGCGGCGCGCAAATCACGGTGACGAAATGCGGTGTGCTCAGCGGCAGCAGATAGGTATCCTCCCGAGAGTTATCCTTCCATAATACACTAATACCCGAAACAATCATGAACAAAATACATTATCCTGGCGGATGGCTGGCAAGGGGTGTGTGGGCGCTGGTGCTCGCCGCCTGTCTTTCCGCCTGCACCATAGAACATTCCGAGAACGGCAGTCTGGACGGCTTCTGGCATCTGCAGCGTATCGATACTATCGCCACGGGTGCGTCGGGCGACTATTCCGAAAGGCTTCTGTACTGGGCGGTACAGGGCACCTTGCTGCAGACGTCTGATTTTGAAATCGATCCCCTGCCGGCATTTGTCATGCACTTTGAGCATGCCAATGCGCAGTTGCGCGTGTACGATATCTATCATAACGACCGTCCCAATGGCGACCCTAAAGTGGACAATCTGGACGACCTGCGCCCCTATGGCATCAACGCTACCGAAGAGACCTTCCAAATAGAACAGCTCACCGGCAGCACCCTGGTGCTACGCAGCGAGCTGCTGAGACTGTATTTTAAAAAACAGTGAAAAGCGAGCTACTGGCTCTGAAGACTAATCCTTGTTCTTCAGTAGGTCACGGATTTCGGTGAGCAACACTTCTTCCTTGCTGGGCTGTGGGGGAGGGGCAGGAGCGGCTTCCTCTTCCTTCTTCTTTTTCTTTGCCAGACTGTTGATGCCCTTCACCAGCATGAATACGCAGAAGGCGATGATGATGAAGTCGAAGGTGGTCTGTAGGAAGTTGCCGTAGTTGATGGTTACGGGCTCCAGGGCCACGCCCTCAATGTTCACGGCAGGCAGTTCAGCCTTCAAGTCGGTAAACTTCACTCCGCCAATGAGGTAGCCGATGGGAGGCATGATGATGTCGTTTACTATGGAGGTGACAATCTTGCCGAAGGCACCGCCGATGATCACACCGACAGCCATATCCACAGCATTTCCTTTCACTGCGAACTCCTTGAATTCATTGATGAATTTTCCCATGTCTTGATTTTTTTGATAATTTTTATACTTAAGTTTGCTGCAAATATAGAAAAAATTACTAACTTTGCGCCCGTAAAAAGGAAAAAAGTGCAGGCACGCCCGGCATCCGACTATTCAATTACGTTGTTCTTGTCTTACGTATCCTGCTCATTATTCGAGAGATAACAATTTACAATAGGATAAATAACCCTTTTAATTTTAAAATTTATAAGATGATCAAGATTGGTATTAACGGATTTGGCCGTATCGGTCGTTTCGTTTTCCGCGCAGCTCAGACTCGCGATGACATTCAGGTGGTAGGTATCAACGACCTTTGCCCCGTAGATTACTTGGCTTACATGCTGAAGTATGACACTATGCACGGTGCATTTGATGGCACTATCGAGGCTGATGTAGAAAAGAGCACTCTGATTGTGAACGGCAAGACAATCCGCGTTACTGCTGAGCGTAACCCCGCTGACCTGAAGTGGAACGAGGTTGAGGCTGAGTATGTTGTTGAGTCAACTGGTCTGTTCCTCACCAAGGAGAAGGCTCAGGCTCACATCGAGGCTGGTGCCAAGTATGTGGTGATGTCTGCTCCTTCTAAGGACGATACCCCCATGTTCGTTTGCGGCGTGAACTTTGACAAGTATGTGAAGGGTACACAGTTCGTTTCAAACGCTTCTTGTACTACCAACTGCTTGGCTCCTATCGCCAAGGTTCTGCACGACAAGTTCGGTATCACCGACGGTCTGATGACTACCGTACACTCTACTACCGCTACCCAGAAGACTGTTGACGGTCCTTCTTTGAAAGACTGGCGTGGTGGCCGTGCCGCTTCCGGCAATATCATCCCCTCTTCTACAGGTGCTGCCAAGGCTGTAGGTAAGGTGATTCCCGAGCTCAACGGCAAGCTGACAGGTATGTCTATGCGTGTTCCTACTCTCGACGTATCTGTTGTTGACCTTACCGTAAACCTCGCTAAGCCCGCTACTTACGCTGAGATTTGCGCTGCTATGAAGGAGGCTTCTGAAGGTGAACTGAAGGGCGTACTCGGTTACACTGAGGATGCTGTGGTTTCTTCTGACTTCTTGGGTGACACCCGTACCTCTATCTTCGACGCCAAGGCTGGTATCGCTCTTACCGACACCTTCGTGAAGGTTGTTTCTTGGTATGACAACGAGATCGGCTACTCTAACAAGGTGCTCGAGCTCATCGCTCACATGAAGAAGGTAAACGGCTAATCGTTAGATTACATTTATCCAATATAGTAATTATTTTTTTGTTTGAGGACATGCCTGTGAAGGTCTGTCCTCTTTTCTTGTACGCTCGTTTTCCCGTTCTGTTGTCCGATAATACGTGACGTCTGTCTAAACATTCCTGTGCCTTTATCCTAAGCAAACTGTTTTCATTATCTTTACCGTATCAGCTTCTGATGCTGAATTTTCGCGCTTCATGGCTGTAGATGATTTATTTTTTGTACATTTGCAGCCATGAAGCTGTTGACTATTCTCGGACCTACAGCAAGCGGCAAGACGGCACTTGCAGCGGCTTTGGCACACCGTACGGGCGGTGAGATTATCAGTGCCGACTCGCGCCAGGTGTATAGGCGCATGGACATAGGTACGGGCAAGGACCTGCAGGATTATGTGGTGGAAGGCGAGCAAATAGCCTACCATCTGATAGATATCGCGGAGCCCGGTACCAAGTACAACCTCTTCCGCTACCAGCATGATTTTCTGGCTGTCTATAACAGCATCGTAGAGCGTGGTCGCCAGCCCATACTGTGCGGCGGTACGGGACTGTATATCGAGGCGGTGCTCAAGGGTTACCGGCTGTCGGCAGTGCCCGAGAATCCCGCGTTGAGAAAAGAGCTGGAAAGCCTGTCAATGGAGCAGCTCACAGAGATGCTCAGGGAGCTGAAGCAGAAGAACGGCAGTTGCATGCACAACACCACCGACGTGGATACCGCCCAGCGTGCCATACGTGCCATAGAGATAGAGACCTTCAACGGACAGCATGCCCCGGAGGCGGCGGTACTGCCCAAGATGGACGCCCTGGTGGTAGGTGTAAGCATCGACCGTGAGGAGCGTCGGCGTAAGATAACCTGCAGGCTGAAGCAGAGGCTCGACGAGGGGATGGCTGACGAGATACGTGGCCTGCTGGCGGAAGGCATTCCCGCCGAGGACCTAATATACTACGGACTGGAATACAAGTTCGTTACGGAATATGTGACGGGGAAGTGCTCCTACCAGGAGATGTTCAGCCGTCTGGAGATAGCCATCCACCAGTTTGCCAAGCGGCAGATGACCTGGTTCAGGGGCATGGAGCGCAGGGGATTTGACATCCATTGGATCGATGCCATGCTGCCCCTGTCAGACAAGGTGGAGCAGATACTGGCCCTCTGCAGGCAGCAGGAGGCTCTCTGACCGCCGTCTGTGCGAATCTTTCTATCGCTCCGGTACAACTATAACATCCACCAAGACACTTAAACAGCATTATACCGCATGAGTTTTTCAGAAAAAGACACAAGATGGGGCATCCTGTACTGCCCGAAACGAGGCTTCAAGAGCAACAGCAAGCACCGTGAGCGACTGGTGCGGGTGCTGGATTCCAAGGGCGTGTCGTACGATTTGGTGCAGAGCGAGAGCGTGGAGGGCGTGCAGCGACTCACCCGTATGCTCATCAACAACGGCTATTCCACCATCGTCATCGTGGGAGGGGACACGGCTCTCAACGATGCAGTGAACTGTCTGATGGACATGGAGAAGAGCGTGCGCGAGCGTGTAGCGTTGGGACTGATTCCCCACGGCATCCTCAACGACTTTGCCAAGTTCTGGAACTACCGGGAGGCCAATATCGAGCAGACGGTGGATTGGCTCACGGCACACAGGGTGCGTGCCATCGACCTGGGCTGCATCCGCTATCGCGACAAGTTCGACAAGGAGTGCCACCGCTACTTCGTCAACTGTGTCAACATCGGGTTTATCGCCGACATGATGAACCTGCGCCGACAGACACGCAGTATCATCGGTTCGCGCAGGCTTTCGTGGATGCTTTCGCTGCTGCTCATGGTGTTTCACAGGATGGACTACAAGATGCGGCTCACCATCAACAGCGAGACCGTTCAGCGAAGGGTGATGAACCTGTGTGTGGGCAACGGTCCGGGTTACGGACAGACTCCCAATGCCGTGCCCTACAACGGTTGGCTCGACGCCTCGCTGGTGTGCCAGCCGGCGCTGCTTCAGTTCTTTGCTGGGTTGTGGCTGCTGATTTCGGGACGTTTCCTCAATCACAAGAACGTGTTTCCCTACCGTACCCGTTGCGTAGAGATACAGGAAGCTCCCCATGCCTTGGTGTCGCTCGACGGCAAGGTGCTCGCCAGTCCCAAAGGGGCGTTCAGGATAACCATAGACAAGGAGGTTATCCGTTTTCTCATTCCGGAATAAAAAGGGAGTGTTGCTTGGGCTTGCCCATAGGGTAGGAGAGGACTATCCCATTTTGGATATCTTGCGCAGTTTGCCGTCCTCCAGTATCTTTATTTTCTTGCCGTCTATCGCCACCAGGTTCTCTGTTGCAAAGGCGGAGAGGGTACGTATGGCGTTGCTGGTGGTCATATTCGACATGCACGCCATGTCTTCACGGCTCATATAGATGCTCAGCGTAGCACCGTCTTCTTCCACACCGTATTTGTCTTTCAGCGCCACCAAAGCTTCAGCCAGTCTGCCCCGCAGATGCTTCTGCGTAAGGTTTACTGTCAGCGTGTCGGCATCGCCCAGTGCCATGGCAAGCTGTTTGATGAAGAAAATGGCCACGCGGTTGTTCTCTCTTATCAGGCAAAAGACGGTTTCAAAGGGGATGAGGCACATAGTGCAGTTTTCCAGGGCGGTAGCGCTGGTCTGATAGTTCTCTTCCACAAAGGCGGCGCGGTAGCCGAACAGACTCTGTTCCTTGATCATACGGACGATCTGGGCGCCGTTGCCCACACCCTCTTTGTGCACCTTTACCTTGCCGTCGAGCAGGCACATCAGAAAGCGCGGTTCCTCGTGCTCGCGGTATATAGCCTCGTTCTTCTCGTACACCCTCACCTCGATGCTGTCAACGAGGTAGTTTCTCTGTGTATCGGTAAGCGGGTCCCACAGCACAGAAATGCTTTCTGCAATCTTTCTCAAATCACATCCATTATCTGTTATCATAAGTTAGGCGCAATTACCAATCCTTTTACCTTTATTACCGTCGGCAAAGATACGAAATAATTTCTGAAAAACGGGTGAAATATCATGTCTAAAAGGCTTCAAATACCTTAAAAACAGAAGAGGATGCAAATTTTTTATACTTTTTTTTTGCCAACACAAGTAAATTATATAATTTTGAGGTGTCTCAATATCAGTGCGACTAAACACACGCACTTATTCTTGTTAACCGAACATTTGAAACCTTAAAATAGGAACTATGAGTTATTTGCGATTTGAAAAAGCCGTAATGACTAACTTGGAGGAATCCTTGAAAAAGGAGTTGCTGCGCACAAACCGTTCGGGTGCCTATTCTTGCTCTACCATCGTAGATTGCAACACCCGTAAGTATCATGGTTTGCTGGTGGTGCCCGTGCCCGAACTGGACGACGACAACCATGTGCTGCTCTCTTCGCTTGACGTTACCGTAATACAGCACGGAGCCGAGTTCAACCTGGGATTGCACAAGTATCAAGGCAACAATTTCAGTCCTAACGGACACAAGTACATCCGTGAGTTTGATTGTGACAAGGTGCCTACTACCTTGTATCGTGTGGGTGGAGTACTGCTGAAGAAAGAGGTGGTATTCCAGCATTATGAGGACAGGATCCTCATCCGCTACACGCTGGTGGATGCCCATTCTGCCACCACCTTGCGCTTCAGACCCTTCCTCGCCTTCCGCAGCGTCAGGCAGTTTACGCACGAGAATGCAGTGGCAAGCAGGGAGTACTTCCCCGTGACCAACGGTATACGCACCCGCATGTATGCCGGCTATCCCGAACTGTTCATGCAGTTCAGCAAGAAAAACGAGTTTGTATTCCATCCCGACTGGTACAGGGGAGTGGAATATCCCAAGGAGCAGGAGCGCGGATATGCTTCCAACGAAGACCTCTACGTGCCCGGCTATTTCGAGATGAACATCAAGAAGGGCGAGAGCGTGGTGTTTGCCGCTTCCACTTCTTCCATCAGCACCACCTCGCTGAAGAACCTCTTCGAACAAGAGGTGGCTGACAGAGCTCCACGCGACAACTTCTTCCACTGTCTGGTGAATGCCGCCCATCAGTTCCACAAGCGCGAGAAGAACGACGAGCGCTACCTGCTGGCAGGCTATCCCTGGTTCAAGTGCCGTGCCCGCGACACCTTCATCTCTCTGCCTGGTCTGACACTTGCCATCGAAGAGCAAGACTATTTCGAACTGGTGATGAAGACGGCTGAGCGCGGGCTGCGTGAGTTTATGGAGGAAAAGCCGCTCACGGTGGAAATCTACGAGATGGAACAGCCTGATGTGCCCCTGTGGGCTATATGGGCTGTGCAGCAGTATGCCAAGGAAGCAGGCAAGGAGCGTTGCTGGCAGCTGTACGGCAATCTGATGACCGATATCATCGACTATATCTGCGACGACAAACACCCCAACCTGCATCCCGACAGCAACGGACTGCTCTATTCCAACGGGCGCGACAAGGCGGTGACCTGGATGAACTCTACCGTGAACGGGCATCCCGTAGTGCCGCGTACAGGATTTATAGTGGAGTTCAACGCCTTGTGGTACAACGCCCTGCGCTTTGTGGCATCTATGCTGGCAGAGAACGGACAGGCAGACAAGGCTACTGCCTTGGAGCAGCGGGCTGAACTGTGCAAGGAGGCGTTTATCCATACCTTCCTCAACGAGTACGGCTATCTGCTCGACTATGTTGACGGCAACCTGATGGACTGGAGCGTGCGCCCCAACATGATCTTCGCCGTGGCATTCGACTACTCGCCGCTGTCGCAAGACCAGAAGAAGAGCGTGCTCGATGTATGTACGCGCGAGCTACTTACCCCCAAGGGACTGCGTTCGCTCTCACCCAAGAGCGGAGGCTATAACCCGATGTATGTGGGCACCCAGTCGCAGCGCGACTATGCCTATCATCAGGGTACCGCATGGCCCTGGCTGGGAGGCTTTTACATGGAGGCGTGTCTCAAGCTCTACCGCCGCACGCGCCTCAGCTTCATCGAGCGCCAGATGGTGGGTTATGAAGACGAGATGAATTATCACGTGCTGGGCACTATCTCGGAACTCTTTGACGGCAATCCGCCTTTCCACGGAAGGGGAGGCATGTCGTTTGCCATGAATGTGGCGGAGATATTGCGCACACTGAAGTTGTTGGAAAAATACACCTATCAAAAATAATAAGGAGGAGAATCTATGAAAGTTTTAATGTTTGGATGGGAGTATCCTCCTCATGTATATGGCGGACTTGCCACTGCCAATTTCGGAATTACAGAGGGACTGAAGGCACAGGGTGATATGGACATCACGCTTTGTCTGCCTAAACCATGGGGTGATGAAGACCGACATGCCGCCAACCTGCTGGCGATGAATGCCGTACCTATCGCATGGCGCGACGTGAGTTATGACTACGTGAAGGAGCGCGTGGGCCATATCATGGACCCCGACCTCTACTTCAAGTTGCGTGACCATATCTATGCAGATTTCAACTACATGCACGTCAACGATCTGGGATGTATGGAGTTTGCCGGCGGCTATCCCGGCAACCTGCACGAGGAGATAAACAACTACTCCATCATTGCAGGACAGGTGGCAAGAACCCTTGACTTTGACATCATCCACGCACACGACTGGCTGACCTTCCCTGCAGGCATACATGCCAAGCAGGTAAGCGGCAAACCGCTGTGCATCCACGTACATGCCACCGATTTTGACCGTAGCCGCGGAAAGGTGAACCCTACCGTGTACTCTATCGAGAAGAACGGAATGGACTGGGCCGACTGCATCATGTGCGTGAGCGAACTGACCCGACAGACGGTCATCAACCAGTACCATCAGGATCCGCGCAAGTGCTTCACCATGCACAACGCCGTGTATCCGCTACCACAGGAGTATGCCGACATTCCGCGTCCCGACCATACCAACAAGGAAAAGGTGGTCACCTTCCTCGGACGTATTACCATGCAGAAAGGACCGGAGTATTTCGTCGAGGCTGCCAACATGGTGTTGCACCGTACCCGCAACGTGCGCTTCTGCATGGCTGGCTCGGGCGACATGATGGATGCCATGATCTATCTGGCTGCACAGAGAGGTATTGCCGACAGGTTCCACTTCCCGGGATTCATGAGAGGCAAGCAGGTTTATGAGTGTCTGAAAGACTCGGATGTATATGTGATGCCTTCGGTGAGCGAACCCTTCGGTATCTCACCCCTTGAGGCCATGCAGTGCGGTACACCGTCTATCATCTCCAAGCAGAGTGGATGTGCCGAAATCCTGACCAACTGTATCAAGGTGGACTACTGGGATATTCACGCCATGGCAGACGCCATCTACTCCATCTGTGCCAACGAGAGCCTGTTCAACTACCTGCAGGTAGAGGGCAAGCGCGAAGTGGACCAGATAACATGGGAAAAGGTGGGAGCACGCATCCGTAACCTGTATCGCAAGACACTGGGCTGGGATTGAGTTCCGCCGCACCCTATTACTAACCAAGGCGTGTTTTCCTTTACCTCACGCCGTCATAACAACAAACAATCGACCCGATGCCCGGAAAAGGTCGTTCCCGAAACGGAATAAAAGGGGGCAGATTCATTATGAAAACAATATGTCTTTATTTTGAAATACATCAGATCATCCATCTGAAAAGGTATCGCTTCTTTGACATAGGAACCGATCACTATTATTACGACGATTTTGAAAACGAGCGTAGCATCAGCGATATCGCAGCACGTTCCTACATGCCTGCACTCGATGTACTGCTGCAGATGATCAAGGAAAACAACGGTGCCTTCAAGGTGGCGTTCTCACTCTCGGGAGTGGGCATGGAGCAGCTGGAGATGCACGCTCCGCAGGTGCTCGAAAAGCTGCAGGAACTCAATGCCACGGGATGTGTGGAGTTCTTGGCTGAGCCTTATTCTCACGGCTTGTCGTCGCTGGCAAACGAAGAGTGCTTTGCTGCCGATGTGAGGAAGCAGTGTGAGAAGGTGGAGGAATACTTCGGCAAGAAGCCTACCGTATTGCGCAACTCTTCGCTTATCTACAGCGACGATATCGGCGCACAGGTGGCAGCCATGGGTTTCAAGGGAATGTTGACCGAAGGTGCCAAGCATGTGCTGGGATGGAAGTCGCCCCACTATGTGTACCACTGCAATCTGGCTCCCAACCTCAAGTTGCTGTTGCGTGATGTGGATCTCAGCGATGATATCTCACTGCGCTTCAACAATCCCGACTGGGACGGCTATCCTCTGTTTGCCGATACCTATATCGACCGTATCGCTTCGCTGCCCGAAGAGGAGCAGATTATCAATATCTTCATGGAACTGTCGGCCCTGGGTATCGCACAGCCGCTGTCTTCCAATATCCTCGACTTCATCCAGGCACTCCCCGCTTGTGCCAAGGCAAAGGGCATCTCGTTCTCTACACCTACCGAGATTTGCAAGATGACCAAGAGCGTGGACAGCGTGACTGTGCCCGACACCCTGTCGTGGGTAGATGAGGAGCGCGACGTGAGCTGCTGGCTGGGTAACGCCATGCAGCGTGAGGCGTTCAACAAGCTGTATAGCGTGGCCGACCGTGTGCGCATCGCCAAAGACCCGCGTATCAGTCAGGACTGGGATTACCTGCAGGCAAGCAACAACTTCCGCTTCATGACCACCAAACCCTCTAATGTTGGGCTTGACAGGGGTATCTACAGCAATCCGTTTGATGCCTTTACCAACTATATGAATATCCTTGGCGACTTCATCAACCGCGTGAACAGTCTCTATCCTGAAGAGATTGATAACGAGGAACTCAACAGTCTGCTTACCACCATACGCAACCAGGGTGAGGAGATTGAGATGAAAGACAAGGAGATAAGCCGCCTCAAGACCAAGATAGAAAAGATGGAGGCTGCAGAAACCAAGAAGACAAAGAAATAACTGTTGAAACCTGACAAGGGGTTGTACCTGTGCTTCTATGGTGTACAACCCCCTTTTTAATGATAATGAACAAGGCTATCCACCTTCTGTTACTGTCGTTGCTGTGGTGTGTTTCCGCCAACGCTCAACCCTATTGCGAACTGAATACCTATACCGTGCGTGATGGTCTTGCAGCCAATAAGATTTCTGCCATCACGCAGGATATAAACGGACTGATGTGGTTTGGTACCTGGAACGGACTGAGCTATTACGACGGGTATCAGTTCTTTTCGTTCCGCAACGAGTTGTCAGGAAGTCAGGGTATTACCACCAATCGTATCACCAGTCTGAAAAAGTCGGCTACCGGCAACCTGTGGTGTGTCACTCCCGACCACCGTGCCTACCTTTTCAATACCTCTACCTGCGACTTTACAGACGTTAACCGACTCATTTCCGAACGCTATCAGCATCATGCCAAGGTGAGGAATGTATATCCACTGACAAATGGATATACGTGGGTGGTGGATGCCGATTGCGGTAATTCCTACCGAGTGAACGATGACAGTCTGCAATATGCCCAAGCCATGCACCCTTGTCCTGTACCGGCACAGGTGGGGAAGGGGAGGCATCTCAAAAAGGTGATGCTCGACAATGACGGTAGGGAATGGGTGTTCTACCAGGGCGGACTGAAACTGTATGGGAGCAAACACCACCTGAAGGGCAATTACGAGTATCTGGTACAGCAAGGCGACAATGTGCTGCTGGCTACGCTTCACGGCAGGATGATGATATACAATACTGCCAAGGACAGCTTTGCTGAACTGCCTTTGCCAAAGGGGGTTGAGCGTATCAACGATATGGTAGCCCTGAACGACCGGCAGGTGCTTGTTGCCACGGAAAAGGGTATTGCAATGGTTGAGATGCTGTCGCACAAGGTGCAGATGCACTCTGTGCAGACTCCCGAACAGCCTTTGGCGGAGGTGAAGAAACTGTTTGTGGACAGCAGGCAGCGGGTGTGGATATTCACCGACTCTCCCGGAGTGCAGCTGTTCCTGCCTGCTGCCGGTATGCTGAAGTGGATGAACACTACCGATACGGGAGACCCCTCCTATACGCGAAGCAAAATTCCCTTCTTCCATCAAGACAGGCAGGAGGTGGTGTGGCTGATACCCAACAAGGGAGTCTTTGCCTATTATGATGAGGCAGCGGGGAGACTGGAGTCTTACCGTCTGTCCACCTCTACCCACCAGGTGACTGACGTATCTGAACTTAACCGCGCGTTTGTGGATCGTGAAAAGAATGTGTGGTTCACCAACTTCAGGGATATGAACTGCATCAATTTCAAGTACCATCAGTTCCACAGCCAGCGTCTGCCCCGTAACGACGAGGTGCGCTCCGTGATGACCGATAACAGGCAACGTACATGGGTGGGTACCAACCTGGGCTGCCTGATGGTGTATGACAACTCACATCAGCTTTTGGGCTACGTGACACCGCAGGGAAGCATCACTTCGCAATATACGAGGTTCGCACAGCGTATATATGCCTTGTATCAAGACAAGAAGGGACGTGTATGGGTGGGTTCCAAAGGCGACGGACTGTTTGTTATTGAAGAGAAGAACAAAGTGTCGCGTTACCGGACAGATGCCCTCAACCCTTATTCTCTGAGTAAGGATGAAGTGTATTGCATCAATGCCGACGAACGGGGCCGTATATGGATAGCAACTTATGGAGGTGGCATCAATTATGTGGAGGAAGATGCTTCAGGAAACCTGCGCTTTATCCATGCTGGCAACCGGCTTGCCACTTATCCTATTGCAGACTTTTCGCAGGTGCGCTCCGTCACTCCCGATGACAAGGGAAACCTGTATCTCTCTACGACCAACGGACTCATAACTTTCTCCACGGCATTCGACAATCCCAAGGATATACGCTTCTACGTCACACGGTACAACAAGGGACAGGCAGACCACCTGCTGACGGCAGATGTGTTGCAGACCATGGTGACTCAGCGTGGACAGGTGTATGTGCTTACCTTGGGGGGCGGAGTGCAGCGCATGACTTCGCCGTCGCCTCTGAAAGACAGTCTTACATTTGCTACCTTGTCGCAGTTCAATACGGATGAGGGTAGGGTACAGGCTGCGGTGGAGGACAGGCAGGGTTGCCTGTGGATGATCAGGGAGAACAGCATCAACCGCTATTATCCCGATGAAGACAGCTTGCTCTGTTTTGGACCCGGCGTAATTGGAGAAGAGGTGGAACTTACGGAGTCTCTGCCCGTCTATAACGCTTCCAACAATACTATGGTGGTAGCGGGTTACGGCTGTTTCCTGTCGTTCTGTCCCGACAAGGTGAAACTGAGTGATTACAAGCCGTCTATCGCCTTTACGGGTGTGCAATACCAGGGAGAGGTAAAACGCCAATCTATCATCAACGTCAGGGAGGTGGATATTCCTGCTGACAAGAGAAACCTCACCATCTTCTTCTCTGCTTTGGAATATGCCGACAAGTTCATGGTGCAGTATGCCTACAAGCTGGATGGCGTGGACGATAAGTGGAATTACGTGGGTACGGTGAACAGCGCTTCGTTCAACCGTCTTCCTGCCGGTCATCATCGCCTGTTGGTGAAGAGCAGCAACTGCGATGGCGTGATGCAGGACAACATCACCGCCCTCAACCTCTATGTGCATCCCACTTTCTGGGAAACACCTTGGGCAATTGTACTCTATGTGCTGTTGGGTATAGCGGTGATTGTACTCGCCATATACATCTACAAGCTCAAGACAAAGGCAGAGATGGAACAGGAACTGAACGAGATGAAGACAAAGTTCTTTACCGAGATAAGTCACAAGCTACGCACTCCACTCACGCTGATAGGAGGGCCTGTGACGGAGATACTCCACAAGGAGAAACTGACGCAGCAGGTGAAATCCCAGCTCGAGATGGTGCAGCGCAATACCGGTCAGATGCTGGAACTGGTGAACAAGATGCTGCATTACAGCAAGGCGGATGACGTGTATATCAACGATAACGACGTGCCTGAAAGCATGACAGAAGTACAGGTGGATGAACAGCCGGCTGCTGACGCCAAGGAAAAACTGCTCGTTGTGGAGGACAACGATGACCTGAGGGCGTTCCTGGTGAGCATCCTCCGCATGGACTACCATGTGCTGACCGCATCCAACGGACAGCAGGGCTTGGAGATAGCGCAAAGCATGATGCCCGATTTCATCATTACCGATGTGATGATGCCCGTGATGGACGGACTGACCATGGTACACCAGATCAAGCAGAACAAGGACATCTGCCATATCCCCATCATCGTACTTTCTGCCAAGGCTTCGCTCGAAGACCGTCTGCAGGGACTGAAAGAGGGTATAGATGATTATATTACCAAGCCTTTCAGTGCGCTGTATCTTAAACTGAGGGTGCGCAACATCATCGCGCAGCGCCACATGTTGCAACAAAGCTATGTGGAGCAACTCAAGCCCGATAATGATGAGACATATCAGCTGGACAGTCCGCAGATAGTGGATGCCGACAGGGAGATGATGCAGAAACTCATGGAGTTTCTTGAAACGCACATCTCTGACACGAACCTGCGCATTGAAGACCTTGCCGATGCCGTACACTTGGGTCGCTCGGTGTTCTATGGCAAAATCAAGAGTATAGTGGGAATGACTCCTGTCGATTTCCTGCGCCATATCCGTATGCAGCGTGCCGGCGAACTGATAAGGCGGAGCAACTATTCTTTCTCGCAGATTGCCTACGAGGTGGGCTATTCTGACCCGAAATATTTCAGCAAGTGTTTTAAGAAGGAAACAGGAATGTCACCGTCGGAATACAGGGAAAAATGTCCCGAAAAAAACGAAGATACCTTCGTTGGCTCATGAAGGTATCTTCGTTGGCTCATGAAGGTATCTTCGTTGGTTCATGAAGGTATCTTCGTTTTTTTGCGATGTCTTCTGACCTGGTCAGACAATCTTCATTTGACAGAGATCCTGTGTTTGCAGAACAGTCGTTTTTTGAGGGTAATCAGATTTTCACGGTAATTGTATGGTTGCCCACCATCACGTCATACTTGCCTTTCAGCACCCGCATGGTGTTGGTCTTGCAGTCCCACCATTCAAATGATTCCTTGGGCAGGTCAATCTCCACTTTCTCGCTTGCTCCGGCTTTCAGGGAGATGCGCTTGTAGGCACGTAGCGTCTTGTTGGGACCATCGGGATCGTCGTGCTTGCGCAGATATACCTGAACCACCTCGTCGCCGTCGCACTTTCCGCTGTTGCTTACGTTGACAGTCAGTTTCCCTTTCTTATATACGGGCGTACCGTAGCTAAAGGTAGTGTAACTCAGTCCGTGTCCGAAGGCAAAGAGAGGCTCTCCCTTGAAGTAGCGGTAAGTTCGGTTGGCCATGCGGTATTCCTCAAAGTCGGGCAGGTCGGCATCGCTCTTGTAGAAGGTAACAGGCAGTTTGCCGCTGGGGTTGTAGTCGCCGAACAGCACATCTGCCACGGCCTTGCCACCGCTCTCTCCGCCATACCATGCCTGCAGGATAGCTTCGCAGTTTTTGGTCTCTGGCAACAGACCTACGGCACTGCCCGAACAGTTGATGAACACCACATGCTTGCCTGCCTGCTTCAGCATTGCCACCATGTCGCGCTGCACCTGAGGCAGTTCGATGGTCAGACGGTCACCACCTTTGAATCCCGGGTAATCCACCTTCATCTCCTCACCCTCCAGACGGGGGGAGATACCGCCCACAAAGAGCACCACATCCGCATCGCCTACCTCTTTCAGGATCTCGGCATTGGTGAGTTCCACCAGTCTTCCCAGATTGAAGTTGAGTGTCGCCATGTCCGCCTTCTGTACGTAGTTCACCACAATATGCAGGGTGTCACCCGCTTTCATGCTCACATTGTGATTCTTCAAGTCATACTTGTCGCTGCGCTTGCGGGTTTTGATGGCTGTCTTGCCGTTTACGGTTACCTCTGCCTCGTCGTCGCAGGCGATGGAAAGGGTGATGGTTTCATCCTCGGTGGCAGTGTAGTAGCCCTCTACCTTGGCGGAGAAGTGTTCTAAATTCACACCCGGCGCAAATACGGTGGCACCTCCGTTGCTCAGGGTCAGCGGCTCAGTGGCTCGCACTGCGGTGGCTGGCGTACCTTCTTGCTTCTCGTTGTTCCAATAGGTTATCTGCATGCCGTTCTTGCCGTCGGCAGTCTTCATCTTGGAGAATACGCTCTGCAGCACCTGCTTGTCAGTGTAGCCCACACAGTCGATATACTTCACATTGCCCGTCTTCTCCCTGATGCCTTGCAGAATGGTGGTGGAACTAACGGGGAACCCGTTGTAGTTGCCCCACATCATCACCGAGTCGTTGGCATTGGGTCCCATCACCACGATTCTCTTTGCATCGGTCTTGCGTAGCGGTAGTAGGTTATTGTTGTTCTGCAGCAATACGATGCTCTGTTGTGCCAGTTGGTAAGCCAGTTGGCGGTGAGGTTCCGAGGCGATGACCGATGCCGGGATGGCTGTCCATGATACCATGCTGTCATCGTCGAAGTCACCCAGCTCGAAGCGTGCCTTGAGCAGACGCTTCACGCTCACGTCCAGGTCTTCTTCATGGAGTTGTCCTTCTGAGATAGCCTGGGGCAGACTCTTGTAGTTGGAACCACATTCCACGTCGGTACCGCTCAGTACGGCACGTGCAGATGCTTCTCCCGCATCAGATGACACCTCGTGCTTGCCTTTCTGCCAGAAGTCGCTGATGGCACCGCAGTCGGTCACTATCAGACCGTCAAAACCCCATTCGTTGCGCAGTATCTGCTGTTCGTAGCGGGTGTTTCCGCAGCAGGGGGCACCGTCTATACGCTGGTAGGCACACATCACCTCTGCCACCTTGCCCTCCTGTACCAGTGCCTTGAAGGCAGGCATGTAGGTTTCCCAAAGGTCACGTGCCGGCAAGTTCTCGATATTGAAGGAGTGGCGGTTCCATTCCGGACCGCTGTGTACGGCGAAGTGCTTGGCGCAGGCCAGCAGTTTGCGGTACTTGCTGTCTTCGGGTCCCTGCAGTCCGCGTACCACGGCCAGTCCCATCTTTGATGTCAGATAGGGGTCCTCTCCGTAGGTCTCCTGTCCGCGTCCCCATCTCGGGTCACGGAAGATGTTGATATTGGGTGTCCAGAATGACAGCCCTTGATAGCGGCGGACTGTACCGCTTTTCTTTGCTATCTGGTTCTTGGCGCGTGCTTCGTCGCTCACTGCAGTGAACGCCTGCTGCACCAGTCCGTCGTTCCATGATGCTGCCATGCCCATTGTAATGGGGAATACAGTGGCAAAACTGTTGCGACCGATGCCATGGAGTGCTTCGTTCCACCACTGGAAGACAGGAATGCCCAGTCGGGGAATGGCAGGCGAAACGTCCATCATCAGTTGTACTTTCTCTTCAAGTGTCAGTCTTGACACCAAGTCGTTAGCTCTCTCTTCTGCACTGAGGTTAGGGTTCTGATAGGGTAGTGGCTGTGCCATCACCGTCATCGCACCGCTCAGGCAGAGTGAAAGGATAAGGCTTTTCTTCATAAGTTAGAATATTTTAGATTGTATGATTATACGTGAGTTTTCGTTCATTTATTTGATAATCACCTTTTTGCCGTTGATGATATACAGACCTTTGCCCGGGTGTGAGCATGACTGTCCGCTCAGGGTGTAGTACCTGTTGGTGGCAGGTAGTTGCTCTGCCCCTTGCTGTATGTCTTGGATGCCGGAGGTTTCGGTATCGTCTATCACATAGAACTTCACGGTAGGACTGTTGCCCACGAAGGTTACGGTGAGAGGACCGTTGGTGACAGGCTTGCTCAGCGGAATGGTGATGTCACTCCGCACCCCCGAGGTGGCATCAATCACGTAGTCTGTTGTGTCGTATTTGGTACCTCCACATTCTGAAATGTAGATGTTGTTGCCCGTGTAGTTGGAGTAGCCGTAGATGCGCAGTTTGGTGGCTGTGATGCCGGCAGGAACGGTGATGGTATATTGCTGAGCCTTCAGTTTCAGGGTCATATCTGTACCTGTGCCACCAGAGATTCCACCTGTACCATTGAGCATGAGTCCGTCGGCATAGAGCTGTTGCTTCTTGCTACTGTCATAGCCCTTGAAGGTGAGTTGTGAAATCTCATGCTCCCAGCTATGGCGGCGTTCGCATAGGATGGTAGGCTCTTCCACACCCATCAACGTACCGCCTTCGAGGCAGGCTTCGTTCCATGCCTTGTTGGTCTTGTTGGTCAGGTTCTGGTATATCTCCACGTAGGCGTAGCCGTTGTAGGCTGGGTTGGTGCTGGTGTAGATGCCTGCTCCGTCGGTTCCGTCCTTGTAGTTCAGTCCCCAGCTGCTTTCATATTGGTCGGGGATACCGTCACCATCGGTGTCGGGTTTTTCGGGAGTGATAGCTTTCAGTATGGGCCATGCACCGTTCTCCACTTCTGCCGCACTTAGGTTGTTGTCCGTCTGGCAGTCTATCAGTCCCTTGGTGGAACCGTTGCTTCCTGATTTGTCCTCGCCCAAGCGTGCCATCACTTGTGCCACCATCAGGTTATCCACACAGTCGCGGTAGAGGGATGCTCCTGCCAAGGTCATCACTTTCTCGTAGGCATCCTCTGCGCTATGGGTGGTCACCGACATAAATTCGCGGGGCTCTCTCAGGCGGATGGTATCTTTGGTCACGGCGGTCCATGTGCCGTCGCAGCCGCTGGCATTCACCTGGTTCAGTATGCCGATGGTCCAGTTGTCTTTGGTCATGTCTTCATAGTCGGGATTCACGTTGCCGTCGGTATAGAAGTGTCCCCATTTATGCAGGTCGTGTGCAAAGGCAGGGTAGGTCTGTATATAGCTGTTGGTGCGTATGCCGATACCGCAGATACGCTTGCGGATGTTGGCAGAACGGGTGTCAGTAGAGGGTCCCGGCTTGTAGTAGTTGTTCACGAAGTTCACGTCAATCGCCTCGGCACCATAGCATCCGTTGCCGCCCCAGTTGTAGAATACGTTGTTGCGTAGGTCGCAGAAGTCTTCGGTCAGGGGACTGGTATCACCGCCCAGTCTCGGTACGCGGCTGTTGCACTGGGTAATCAGGTTGTGGTGGAACGATACGTTGGTTCC
This sequence comes from uncultured Prevotella sp., assembly GCA_945830055.1. Classification (GTDB taxonomy): domain Bacteria; phylum Bacteroidota; class Bacteroidia; order Bacteroidales; family Bacteroidaceae; genus Prevotella. The sequence goes on along the minus strand of CALZXH010000003.1, from coordinate 44,104 downwards.
TCCCCAGTTGCCTCCATAGCCGTGCGCACCCTTGCTGTGTCCCGCATTGTTGAGTGCCTGCTCTACCATACACCATTGGATGGTCAAGTTGGTGGCAGCAGAGATAGACAGGCATTCGTCGATGCTCCAGCTGATGGAACAGTGGTCCATGATGACGTTGTTGGCTCCGTTGAAGCCGAAACCGTCACCCTCGTGGTTTGCCACCTGGCGGTTGCCCAGACGGAAGCGCATGTAGCGGATGATGGCATTCTCGCACGAGATAGTCACAGGATAGTCGGCAAGGCAGACACCCTCGCCCGGTGCTGTCTGTCCCAGGATAGTTAGGTCGCCGCAGTCCAGGTTCAGTGCCGACTTCAGGTAGATGGTGCCGTTTACGGCAAAGGTCACAATCTTTTTGCCCGGTTGTTTCACCGCCCAGCGGAAGGTTCCCGCTTTCAGACTCGACTCATCACAGTCGTCCAGTGATGTCACCACGTATGTCTTTCCGCCGCGTCCTCCAGTGGCGTATTTGCCATATCCCTCAGCACCGGGGAAGGCGACCATACGTGTCTGTGCCTGGGTGTAAAGGTTCACACCCATTGCCATAATAAACAGTAGAATTGTTTTTTTCAATTTCATAATGGTGGATAATTTTTGTTTGCGACAAAGTTAGGCATTATTTTCCATATAAAGGGTGTATAATTTGGTGTTTGTGGGGTAGAATAATTTGAAAGCAAACGGAAAGCATACAAAAAAAGCGGAGTTGCAAATTTTTGGCTTGCAACTCCGCTGTGCTCAGTTGAGGGTAGGATGTTTAGTTGCACCCTTCCTCAAACGTTGTTCTCTTATTTCTTGAAGAATTTCTTGCCGTTCTGGATGTAGAGACCGTTGGCAGAAGCGTTCTTCACCTGCACACCCATCAGGTTGTAGATAGGAGCATTGGTATTGAACACCTTGCTATTGTTGGTCTGGATGCCGTTGATACCGGTGTCGATGGCACTGCAGTCAGCTGTAATCAGCACGCTGCCGATGTACTCGAAGGTGTCGTTGGCATCAAGAGCGATGGTACCTGCAGCCTCGTTAACGAGAGCAGTAGAAGCGGGATCGCTGATAACGCGGATCTGAACGCTCTCTGCATTCTCGGCAGCAGCGGGAAGGTTGCCCTTCAACTCAACCCAACCGAAGAGCTTGCCAGGAGTTTCCTCCGCTCCGAAAATTGCATCGCGGGCATCGTCTTCAGTCAACTCATAGGAGGCAAAGTTGGTCCATGTGGCACCGCCATCCACAGAGTAGTCTGCCATCTGCTTGGCGAACATGTAGTTGTCAGAACCTACGAAGCAAGAGAACTTGATATCTTTCAAGTCCTTGGTGGACAGAGTAAACACAGCGTAGTTCACCTGAGGAGTGGCACCGTGGTGAGCCACGGCAGGACTACGACGAGAGATGATAGGCATCTGCATTTCAATGTCATCCTCACCGAACTTAGCGGGACGTGCCTGGAAGTTCTTATTGGCAGCGGTAGCCAGTACATAGTTGAAGGGAGAAGCTACCAGACCTTCGCCCAAACCAACGGTGTCAACTACCATCATGGTAGCCACAGCCTTGTGAGCCTCGTCGATGAATGCGTCAGCGGCATAGTTTTCAATGTTGTTGCTTGGCAGGTTGGTGAAGTCGAGCAGAGAAACGACACCATCCACTACAGTCTCAAACTTGGCAGTCAGGTTCAAGTCACCTTCCAATACGATGGTACGGGTAGATTCTGTGATAGTAGCGTCATCAGACCATCCCTTGAAGGTGCTCAAAGTGCGGTAAGCGGAGTTGTGGTCGTTGAAACTGATGGAGATCTCATCACCTGCATAGTACTTGCTCTTCTCGGGAGTGATGGTGGCCTTGATGTATGAAGGACCGTCAACAGTGATATTTACGTTAGCAGCCACGGGGAAGGCATCTACGTATGCAATGGAGGGACCGATGTAATAAACTCCCTCACCTGCATTGTAGTCAATGCCCTGTGTCTTCCAAGGATTGCTGTTCAGCATGTTGTACTGGTCGATGGAAGCATCCTGGAAGGTGGCACCTGTTTCCCAAGAGAAGCCCTCTACGGTAGAGAGGTTGATGGTACCAGATGCTATCATTGTAGAAGGAACATAGCCCTCTACGGTACCGTCACCCATAAGTTTTGCGGTCAACTCATCCATACTCAGATAGCTTACACCCTCATCCACCACGTTGTTCTGTGCAATAATCACTGCACCTTGTGCGTTGGTGATGACTGTGCTGTTGTATGAACTGGTGTCGTTGACAAGGATATTGATACCTTTCTGAGGACCTGCAAAGATGTTGTTGTGCATCTGGATGGTTGTTCCTGCGGGGAGGTTGGCACCTGTCATCAATGGAGTGAAACCGCTTGTTGCTATGGCCTTGTTCTGTCCCAACAATACCATGTTGTTGGAGAAGTTCACCTGTGAGGGGGTAGTGTTGGGGTTTCGTGTCTCCCAGATGCTCTTGGTGTAAGGCATGTCATAGAACATACAGTCGGTAACGGTGAAGTTGTTGAAGGGAATGAAGGTGCGGAAAGGACTCCAGTTGTTATTTGAAGCCTGAGCAGTACCGTGAATGCGGCATTCCTTTACTTCAATCACATCTACAAAGTAGTCAGTGGCAACTAATTTGTTTCCGTCAGCATCTGTCAAAGTTCCCTTGTCACCGTCGAAACGAAGGATAGAACGTGCCTGTCCGTGGATGTCGCAGTGGCGGAGGGCGATGGTGTCGGCAAAGATTGCACGGCGGTTGTCCATCAGGTAGGAACCTGTGCCCACCATGTTCATGTTCTCAATGATGATAGACATCATCTGACCCAGCTCACCACGGCTGGGCGCGTCGGTTCCCCACTCGAATGCCATCTGCAGTTGGGGCATCTTGTCAAAGTCGGTCTGGTTACTTCTGATAACCAAGCGACCGTTGGTCTGTGTGGGCTTCAGTTTGCCTACAGCAACTACTTCGCTGGCATCCCAATCGCAGATGATCTCGTAGGTCTCACCGGCAGCACCGGCACCCACTGAATTGAATGCAGATTTGAATTCGCTGGCATTGGTCACTGTCTTCTGCCAACTTTCTGCCATGGTGGTGGCAGGAGCCAGCAACATGGCGGCTAAAGCCATAAATGTAAATTTTTTCATGGTGTTAAGTTTAAATGAATAAATAGGTAATATAATTCTCTAATTGGTTTGTTTTTCAGATTTTTTCTCTCTTCATTCTCATCATAAGGAGCAGGGGCAGGGTATCATTGGTTGCTGATACCCTGTAAATCCCAGTTCACAAAATAGCCGCTACCCTTGATGCTGCTGATTACATGACTTTGTCTGGCAGCAGGATATTTGGGCGCAATGCGCTTGGCAACACTGTCGCGTGCCTCTTCCATGTTGCCGTTGCGGAAGGCACTGTTGCTGTAACGCTCGGCAATCTTGCACAGGTAGCCGTATGACTTGCCTTCAGCCACATATTCCTTGATGTTCTCATCGGCCAGTGCCCAGTCATACTTCTTCAGCAATTCCTCGGTGGAGTAGAGGCCGAAGTCGGCTGAACCCGGATGGGGGAGTGCATGCACAGTGCCGTTGGCAGCACCTGCAATACCGAGGTTGCTGTAACCACCGCTGCCTCCTAACCAATCCTGATAGCGCAGATCCCATTCGCCGCCGGCGGGAATTACCTTGTCGGCAAAGCGGCTGCCCACACCGTAATTCAGCAGATAGTATGCCACCTCAAAATGTCCGAGATGGGCTTCTGCCTCTGCCAACAGGAAGTGCAGGTCGTGTCCGCGGAATGTGGGAATGGCAGGCTGAATCTTGAATATCTCCTTACCGTCGAGATAGGAATACCTGCGGTTGGTGTAGTCATAACCGTAATAGTACTTGTCGATGCACTTCTTGCCGCCGAGAGTGGTCATAATCCATCCCTGCTCCATGCTGCGCACATCCTTGCCCGGGTACAGGTTGATACCATACTCAGAGGGCTGCAGGTAGAACGACTCTGCATCGGGGTATTCGGGGCAGAAATACTGCACCAGTCTGTTCTTCTGGTCGTTGTCATAGTTGTAGATAATGGTGCTGATGAGCTGATAGGTGGAGCCCAAATCCTCGGTGTAGAAGATATTGGAGTATGAGCCCACCATGTCGCTCTGAATCTTCTGTGACAACTGGAACATATCGCCCGATGCAATGTGGGCGGATGTCACAATGCCGCGCCAGTCGGTGCCTGCCTGATAGTCTGCCTCCACGCTGGCTTGTGTGTTCCTGATGTAGTCGAGCACGTTGTCGCGGATCCACTGCCAGTCGCCCTGTGCGGCACCTTCGTCCATATAGCTGGCGCGCCATGAACGGAACTCGGCGTTGAGGATGATGGCAGGAGGGGTGACATACTGCCACTGGCGGAACAGGGCACGGTCTTCGCGTTCGGGGTCTAACCACTTGAACCATTCCACCTCCTGATTGGCGCTGATGTGCTCGTCGTTGACGGTGATGCCATTCTCCAACAGGTTGATGCAGCGGTCGGCCAGCTCCTTCATGTTGCACTTGGTGAACACTGAGGCATCGCTCAGCTCTTTCTTCTCTGTCAAGGGATCGTCAAACCAGTAGGCTTCGCCATAGATTTTGCCCAGCATCAGGTAGGCCCACACCTTGAGGCGCAGCGAACCGCTGATGAGGTTGTAATACTGCTTCTGTCCATTCTCTGTCATGCTGTTGCCAACTCGGCGCTTGTATTCGCCCATCTTGAAGATGTAGTCGTTGCAGGACACGATGATGGAATAGTAGCAGGTGGGGTCGGCATAGCTGTTGCCGTTGGTGGTGCCCCAGTTATAGATGCTCTTCAGTTCGGTGGGAGCATTGTCTGTGGTCTCCAGCACGGCACCGCGTGTGTCTGTAAGGAAGATAGCATGGTCACCAGCTTTCTGCACACAGTTCAGAATACCCATGTAGCCTCGATACATCTCATCTTCCTGGGCAATATAGTCCTCGGTGTTGATGATGTTCTTCGGGTCTGTATCAAAATAATCGTTGCACGACTGGAGCATCGTGGCAGATGCAACCAGAGTGAGTGCCAATATTTTGCTTGAAATTTTCATGTCTTCTATTGTTTAGGTGAGATTAGAGATTGATGTTGAAGCCTGCCTTGATGGTGATGGGCAATGCCGTCTTGGCATAGTCAAAGCCACGAAGGTTTTCTGAATAGGAATAGGCAAACTCGGGGTCGCTGCCCAGATATTTGGTCAGCGAGAACAGGTTTTCTGCTGCCACGAATACGCTACCTGAACGAACCACGTTGAACAGTTTCTTGAAGTTGTAGGTAAGTTTCACGCTGCGAAGTTTCAGATAGTCGCCTTTCTCAATCCAACGGTCAGAGAAGTTGTTGTTGCCCAACGGATCATTGTAGTTGGCACGGGGCATCGAGGTCTCCTGTCCCTCCACCTGCCAGCGGTTGAGTATGGCGGTGGATTGGTTATAGAAGTTGTCCATCGACTCCAACTGACGGCGGGTAGCATTATACACCTTGCCGCCTACAGAGTATGCAAAGTTGGCATCCAACACAAACTGCTTGAAGCGCACAGAGAGATTGATACCGCCATAGAAGTCGGGCATGGTGCTGCCGAGGCTCACCTTGTCTTGCTCGTTGATGACACCGTCACCGTTCATATCCACAAAGCGCACGTCACCTGCCTGATAGGCATCGCCGCTGCTGTTCACTAAACCTGCCTGCTTGGCTTCCTCTGTGGTGCGGTAGATTCCGTTGGTCTGATAACCATAGAACTCGTAGGGCTTGCTGCCTACAGCCATGATTATCTGTGCGTCATCATCGTTGAAGCCGGTGTAGTCAATCACCATGCTTCTGTTGCCGCCCAACGATTTGATGGTGCTCTTGGCAGTGGCGATGGTGGCACCCAATACGATGTCCCAGTCCTTAGTGTGGAAGGGATTCACACGAAGTGAGGCCTCGAAACCGGTGGTGTTGATAGTTCCACTGTTCTCATAATAGTTGTATGATCCATAAACGGCCGACACGTTGCTGTTGAGAAGCAAGTCATAGGCATGGCTTGTGAAGAAGTTGAAGCCCACATTGATGCGGTTTTCCAACAGTGCCATATCAAGTCCCAAGTCCAACTGGCTCTTCTTTTCCCACTGCAATTTGGTGTTGGGCATATTGGAGCGCTGGATGGAGCCGTAGGTGAAGTAGTTGTTTCCTACGTAATAATTCTTTCCGTAGTTGGATGAGAAGCGGCTGTTACCCGTCAAACTTCCCTCCACAGTGAGGTTCAACTGATTCACCCAAGAGGGCAGGATGCCCATGTTGGCAAGCATCACGGTGGCGCTGGCACTGGGGAAGAATCCCCAGCGTGAGGCATCAGAACCTGATACGCTGGTTCCATCCACGGCCAATCCGAGGGCTGTGCGCACGATGTTGTTGTAGGTGTAGTTTCCGTAGAGGTTGAAGCCTAAATAATTCCACTCGATCAAGTCGCCGTAGGTGCGCTTACCGTCGTTGGTGTTGTTCAGTGTCTGGTAGTCGTCGCTGGCGGTGTTGTAACCCTCAGAGATGTCAATCTCGTTCTTTTTCATGATCATCTTGGCAGAAGCCAATACGTTTAGGTCGTGCACCTTATTGAATATGCGTTTATAGGTACCTTGGGCAATGAAGGTGTTCACGTCCTGTGTGGTCACGCTGTTGCTCACCTTGTTCTTGCCGGTGCCATACACCTGTGGGATGATGGTCTGTCGGGTCATGCCGGGGATGAACATGGTTTCCTCTACATAATTATAATAGAGGTTCACGATTCCCGTCAGGGTGAGGTATTCGTTCCAGCGGAAGTTGATACCAGCCTGAGTGTTCACGTCGTATATCTTGTCCTTAGCTTCCAAAGTGTTCACCAAAGCCATGGGGTTGCTCACGTTGTCATAGGCAAACATGGGGTTGGATGATGTGTTCCAGAAGTTGTAAGCGGCAAGGTTGCTCAGTATCGTTCCGTCGTTCTGCTTCTCATTGGCATGGATAAGAGGCATGGTGTGGTATGCCGACAGGATGGGGTTGGTCTCCATTTGCATACCCATGTTCTGGTAGTTGCCGGTGATATAGGCAAGTCCCACATTGGCAAAGATATCCACCTTTCTGCTTGCCAGCACGTTGGCACTAATCAATGTGTGGTAGCGGTCGGTGTTGGTGTTGCGAACGGTTCCCTGATTACCGGTATATCCAAATGAAATGTTGTACTTGGCAATCTCGTCTCCTCCCTCCACTCTGAACAAGTTCTCGGTGGTGAAGCCCGTGTGCTGGATGTCTTTCATCCAGTCGGTATCCTCGTTGAACAGGTGTGAGTTGCTGTAAGCTCCGTTGTTGAGGAAGGGGTAGTCGCTCACCAAAGCGTTCATGGTGGGATAGAGGGTCATGCCAATGTCTTGCATGTAGCCCTTGTATTCTGAGGAGTTCAGCACGGGTACGCTCTTGGGTTTGAGGTTGAAACCATACGAACCGCTGAAGCTGACACGAGTGTCCAGGTTGTCAGAGGTGGCCTGTTGTGTCTCAATCAGAATCACACCGTTGCTTCCCAATGATCCCCATTGTGCGGCATCGGCACCTTTCAGCACGGTGACGCTGCGGATATCCTTGGGATCATAGCCGAAAAGCATACTGCGTGAGTAGCCGTTGATGACGCTCGACACATCCTGATTGCCGAAGTGGGGCACGCCGTTGACTACGATAAGCGGATTGTTCTCGGCCACAAAGGTATGAATACCGCGGATGTTCATGTAGGAACCTTCGCCTGGCATTCCGCTCTTCTCTATCACCTGCAGACCAGCGATGTTGTCTCTGATGGCAGCACCAAGGTCTTGTTTCTCAGTAAAGTCTTTCACTGCCACGGTACTAACAGTGGTAGGCTTGTTGCCTGCAAGCACCTTGCCGTGGATGGTATTTACCTCTCCCACATACAAAGGGTCTTTTTCTGACATCAGTGTAATCACGCTGTTTCTCTTGCGTGACAGCTTTTTCAGATAACTCAGAGGCATCTCCTTGGCATAATATCCTTCGGCCTTGATGGATACCACGGCGTTGTCAGAGCCTGCTTCAATGGTAAATTCACCTGTCTCGTCTGACAGTGCAGATGCCTTTTCGCCTATCACCGAGACGATAGCTCCGCTAACGGGCAAACCATTGGCGCCCTTGATGTGCGAGGTAATCTTGATTCCTTGAGCTGTTGCTGTGACTGCCATTAGGCAGGCTGCAACAAGTATATTCAGTTTCTTCATAATGCTGTTCTGTTAGTAGTTGTTGTGAGTGGGACGCAGGCACCAGTGATACATCATCAGTTGGTTCACGTTGTTCTTGTCTCTGTTCAGCACTTGTCCGCTGTCCAAGGCGTTCTTATATATCTGTGACATGTCGTTGGAGGTGACACGGATGGTGAAGTTGCCTGATTTCGGCATGTTGACAATGCCCACGGTATAGCCGTCGGTGTCATAGGCAATGGCCTTCTCGTTCTGTGTCTGCCAGTAGTCCACGTCAAAGCCTTCGGGATAGGCGATACCCACGTCTTCTCCCAAGTGGGGCACCTCACTGGCCGCTCCACGGTCGAAGTGGAAGTTTGATCCCTGTGCGTGCATACACATGTCTTCCACCAACCAACTGTTGTTGAAAGCGATGCTCAGCGAGTAGAGCAGAGAGTGTTTGAAGCCCATTCGCAAATAGTATTCGCCTGCGGGCAACTGACATTCTGCCAACTGGCCTGTGCTCTCGTTGTAGAGCAATCCGTCGTATTCCACAGAGCAGGGGCTGCCTTCTTCCATTGCTGCGGCACTGGGGATGGCACACAGGTTGTGATAGAAGATGCTGGGCCATTCGGCACTTCCGCTGGCCACGAGGTCAAACTGACCTTGACAATCCTTGATGATCATCGGATCCACGAAATTGGTCCATCTGAAGTATTGCTCCTTCTGTGCATCAGAGCAGGCATCCCACAGTTCGTAGAAGCGTGACTTGATGCGATAGATAACAATGTGGTTGGGTATCTTCAGTGTCTGGCAGTAATAGGCCATACCGTTGCTCAGTGTCACGGCATTGGCCACATCCACCTTCTGCACGGCGGGCCTCCACCATGCCGGTGTGGTCACCTTGTAGGTAACGGCATCTGTGGCAATGTTGATGATTTCCTGATAACCCTCCACGCACTTGAAGTCAGGAGCCGAGACGTTCACCTCGCTCGCTTCTAATCTGCGGTCAGAGAAGCAGGCCTGGATAATCCATTGCTTGAACTTGGCGGTATCAGCGGCGGTAGCGGGGCGGTTGAGCCATACGGGGATGCTGTCGCAGGCATCATCGATGGCTTTCTTGATCTGGTCATTGGTGGGAATGAACATCGAGGTGTTGTAACTCTCGCTGCGCATGTTCCATGTCTCAATGCCATCCTCATCATAGCGGTCCAGCATGGAGTTCTTGATAACCCACACACTGTCGTAGATGTTGCGGCCATCGGACGAAACGCTGATAATCTGGCTGTGCTCGCGGTCAAAGGTCTTGGAGTCGTATTGCAACACCATCTCCTTGAATGTGGAGTAATTGTCGCCTAATGACTGAAGCAACTCGTAGGCAGAGGGGTGAACCTCCAGCATACCGTCGATATAATATACATAGCCGTTGTTGGTCTTTACTATCTTGGTGATGTTGTGCTTGTCCAACTGTTTACCGTCATCATATACCCAGATGCTTTTGCCTGCACGGGTCTCGATGTTATAGCCGGTCACCAGTTTGGAGGGCATCACACCCATATCCGCCACGCTCAGTTGGGCAAAGCGGTTTTCATCTGCTATCTTGGAGGCATCGAAATGGGCATCATCGCAAATCACGAAAGTGTATTGTCCGTCAGCTTTCGTTTCATTGAAGATGCCTTGACGGCTCAGCACCTCCATTGCCTTTGTGGCATCTCCTGCAGAAGTCAAGTAGGTAGCGATGTCACCTTGGTAACTGTTGACATTCACACCGTTGGCGATGGTCACATCTTGCAGGTCATAGTGGTCGTCCCAATCACCGGAGCACGATACAGCCACCATGCCACCCATGAACAGGACCAAAGGGAATATTTTATGTAAGTTTCTCATACGGAACATTGTTTTTTAGAGTTGTCTGCTTGTTAGTCTTCTTTTATGGGGATGAACTCCACATAGTCCAAGCGCAGGTGGTAGGTGGAGGAGTTCTTGGCATTCATATCTCGAATGGTAATCTTGAAGTGATGGGGTTCAGACTTGTCGAATACCACTTCGTTCCACAGGGTCTCTTCGATGGACTGATACATCAGGTCAATGGTGTTACCCTTCTCTCCACGATACAAGTAAGCCATCTTTTGGTTGGCTGTGTCGTCCAGGTTGAACTGCGTGAGTGTACCGCTGGTGTAGAGTGTGCTCAGTGCAGGGTCTTTGATGTAGTGCAGCACCACCTTGTACTTGCCGGCAATGATGGTGGGAGTGACGAAGTCTATCCAGCCTGCAAAGCCCAGATTGAGCACCAAGTAGTTGTTCAGGTAGGCACCATGTTCGGGTGTGTTCTCGTCTTTCTTGGGGATGGTCTTATATTTCTCCTTCATAAATCCTACTCGGCGGTAGTTCTTGCTGCTTGCCTTGGATTCATTATATTTATAGGTGAACGAGGTAATCACGCCGTTCTCTCCCTCCATGTGCTCGTCGCTCAGGTCTATCTGCTGTGCGGTGCTGGTCATGGGCGAGGTGAAGATATTGCCCAACTTGTTGCCGGCTGAGTAAGTGTTCACCCATGCGATGATGTCGCTGCTGTTCAAGAAGTCCCATCTCACGGTGAGAGGTGCTGGATGATAAACAGGCATCAAGCCACCGATTTTGTGTATCATGCCGTTGCTTGCCTTGATGTCGCTGCGCAACACCTGACACTGTTCGTTGATAATTCGTTTCTGACCGAGCATGTTGGCAATGAAAGCCTGACCATCGAACTGAGTAGATACAATTTGTTTCTCTTCGGGATCTTCGGGGTTGATGAAGTTGAACACTTCGCTTATCTTGCGCTCGGTGGAAAGGAAATGATACTTCAGATAGTGGTTCAGGGCCTGTGCTCCATCCGTCTCCTCGCCGTTGCTGTTGTTCACCAACCAGGTCTTCAGGTCTTCCACAGAGTTGATGCCTTCCTTGGCAAACACGTGATCGGGCACTGCAAAGCATGTATAGGTGTATTTGCGCACCACCTGCACACCACCCTCACCGGTGATAGTGTCAGAAATCTGAGTGGCCATCTTGTAAACCTCTGCATCAGACTTGATAGCTTCGGCAAAGATTTTGAAGGTGTTGTCTGTACCGGTAAGCACTTCCAACTTCTGCACGATGTTCTCCACATTGGGAAGTATCACGTCGTTAATCACATAGATGTCGCCGTTGGCACATGAGGAGCCGGTGAAACGTGCCAACTTGGCCTGATTGTTGATGAAGATACTGTCGGTGCTCAGATACTCTTCGGTGCGGAACTCATCATCCACATCCGTATTCTGATAACCGAAGCTGAGCGACAAATCCTGCTCATAGAGGTTCTTGGCAGGAAGATCCTGGTAGTTGCGGGCATAGATTACCAATGAAGAGTCGGTAATAATCCTTGAGTCTGTCTGCCAGTCGATGATGTGTGACTTCACCACTTGGCGTGCATATTCCACATCCAACTCCTGCACAGACGATACACCTCTGCTCTGCAGGAATCTCTGCATGGCTTCATTGTTGGGACAGAATGCCGTGGCGTTGGCGTTGGCGTCCTTCATCGCATTGTAGAAGTTGGCATGCTTCAGCAACTCTATCCATAGTGAATAAGTCTCGGGAGACTTCTCCATGAAGGTGGTCATGGTCATTTCCGATTCCACCGTGGTAGGCTGTACAAACAAACTACCCTCGTTGGGATCGTCGCATGCCACCAGTGCTACGGCGGCAATTATGCTGATAAATAGTTTTTTCATATTCTTCGTGTGTGTTTTATTCGTAATATGGATTCTGGACTAACAGCGGATTGCGCGTGATTTCTGTCTCGTTGATGGGCAGATACCATGCGTTCTTGTCAAGCAGGGTTGACTTGATCTTGCTTCCACCGGCGATGGCGTTGTACTTCTGCACGTTGGTAATGAACACGTCTTGAACAAAGTCGATGTTCCCCTCTGGGTCGGTATAACGTCCCATGCGCAGCAGATCGTACCATGCCTTGCCCTCTGCCACAAACTCCATGATGCGCTCATAGAGCAGTGCATCCACCAGTTCGGTAAGGGTGGAAGAGGAGGTGAGATTTAGTTCCTGCAGGTTGGTGCGCTTCCTTATCTTGTTGAGGATTTCCAACACCTGTTCGTTGTCGCCGGCATTGTTTCCCATCTCACGCATCAGCAGGGCTTCCGCCTTGATGAGCATCACCTCGCTCACACGGTAGATGATGAAGTTGGGATCGTAGTTGCTGGATGTTCTCGGCTCAGAGGTGGTGCTTCCTCCAATGTATTTCCAGATAAAGGCCGGTGTGCCGCTGTTGGGCAGTGCATTGGTGGTGCCCCAGCGTGTGCGCACGAACATGTCGGGATCCTCATTGTAGCGCAGGCCGATGTTGTTGGCATCAGAGTCTATCTGGCGCAGCAATGCTGAGCTGAGCATGTAATAGTTGTAGATAACAGAGGTGGGTCTTTCGGCAGGGAACAGGTAGGGCAGGGTGTTGGTCTGCAGCGCTGTACCATTGTTCTTCAGTGCAGAATACTGCAACTCGAAGATGGATTCCTTGCTGTTGCCTGGATTGAATATGGCAAACCAACTTCCGTGGTTGGCTGTCTCGATGAATGACGGTGCCTCGTCAGACTTGCTTTGCAGCAGCATGTCGGCATACTTGATGGCCTCGTCGTAGTCGTGGTTCCACAGACACACGTCCGACATCAGCGCATAGAGAGCCCACACGGTGGCGCGTCCCTTGGTCTCCCATGTGGTGTCGAAACTGGTCTTGGCGGCACCAAGCGAGATGGCTGTGTTCAGGTCTTGCTTGATTTGTGCCATGATGGCAGCCTCGCTGCTCTTCTCCACATAGTAGTTTGCCTCGTCGGTCTCAAAAGGTTCGGTGAGCAACGGAGCATCTCTCCAGTTCTTTACAATATAGAAATAGGAGAGGGCTCTCAGGAAATAAGCTTCACACAGATGTGAGTTTACCTCTGATTCACGATAGGTTTCATCATTGCCCTGTGCCTTTCTCACGTTCTTGATAACACCGTTGGCATCGGCAATAATCTTGTAGAACACCTTCCAGTCGGTGAAAGTGCCGGAAGTGGATTTGAGCTGGAACTTTTCCAAGTCGCTGTTGGCGTTTCTGTAGATACATCCCGCCCTTAACTCTCCGAGTGGGAGCAGGTGGGTGGTGATGGCCTCACGCAGGTTGTAGTAGCCTGAAAAGAGTGCCGACTCCACATCGCTCTTGTTGCTCCACATCTTGTCTGTGGGCAGTGAGTTCTCAGGATTGATGTCCAAATAGTCGTTGCACGATGCAAAGGTCAGTGCAGCCGCGGCTGTTATAAGGATTGTCTTTATATTTTTCATACGTTTCAATTCTTTCTAAATAGGTTCGTATTTGCGTGGCTGCCACGATTAGAAGTTCACGGTTACTCCCATTGAGAAACGGCGGCTACGTGGTGTCTGTGAGTTATCTACAGCCAAGTCGGTCACCTTGGAAGGCAGGTTTACCTCGGGGTCTTGTCCCTTGTAGTTGGTGATGGTGAACAGGTCATAGCCCGTGATGAACACGTTGGCCGAGGTCAGACCGATGTGCTTGCAGAACTCCTTGGGCAGGTTGTAGCTCAAAGACAGAGTCTTGAGACGGAGGAACGAGCAGTCCTCCACAAAGCGGTCACTTCCCAAATAGTTGTAGCCATAGTTGTAGAGGGCACGTGGAATGTCGGTGTCGTCACCCTCGTTACGCCAGCGGCGCAGCACTGCGGTAGATTGGTTGTCTCTGTTGTACATGGCCTCTGCATTCATACGTGCCTGGTTCACAATCTTCTGTCCCAGGCGGTAGTGCATGAACACTGTCACGCTCCAGTCCTTCCATCTCAGGTTGAAGCCGCCACCACCACTGAGCATGGGGTTGCAGTTGCCGAGATACACGATGTCGTTCTTGTCAATCTTGCCGTCTTTGTTGATATCCTCGTATTTGGCATCGCCGGGGAAGCACTGCTTGTCAAGATTGGACATGACGATGGGCTTGCTCTGGAGGTCGTACATGATGTTGCCGTCAGCATCCTTGGCGTAGGTGTCTTCTGTGTTCTGATACACGCCGAGGTAGCGGTAGCCAAAGAAAGAACCCACGGATGTTCCCGACACGATGCGGGTGGCATACTCACCGTTTTTGGCAGAGTAGTTCTCCTCGCTGTAACCAGGCATCTCGATAATCTCGTTCTCGTTGCGGCTGATGTTGAAGTTCACTTTCAACTGCCAGTCCTTGGTCTTCAAGGCGAGCCAGTCGGCCCTGAATTCCACACCCTTGTTGCGCAGAGCACCTGCGTTGTAATAGGCCAAGTAGTTGTTGGCAAAACCTGTGTATGAGGGGATGTAAAACTTCTTCTGCAACAGGTCGGTGGTCTTCTTGTCGTAATAGTCGAACGAACCGGTGAGCACTCCGTCCCAGAGATTGAAGTCAAGACCGATGTTCCATTCTGCCGAACGCTCCCATTTCAGCTTGTTCAGCTGCATGGACTGTGCCGTTACGGCGTTGCCATCCATATAGGAGCCCTGCGACACATAGGTTCCCACGTAGGGAGAGGTGCCACTCGGGGTGTTTCCGCTCTCACCGTAGCTCACACGGAACTTCAGTTCCGACAGCACTTTCTTCGACCATGCCATGAAGGGCTCATCGGCAAACTGCCATGACACACCCACTGCGGGGAACAGGCCCCAGCGGTTGTCTCTGCCGATGCTGGAGTTTCCTTCATAGTTCAGCGTTCCGTTGATGGTATATCTGTCCATGAAGGTATATACGATACTTCCGATTCCCGACAACTTGCGTACTTCAGAGATGCCTGAACCCTGCGACAGCAAGGCACCTGTGCCCGATGCTGGGTCGGCCAATGAGGACGAACCCACGTTGTATCTCACGGCTGCAGAACTTGAACTGCGGCTCTGCGAGGTGCGCCACAGTGCGGTGGCGGTGAGCTGGTGCATCTTGTCGTTCCATTCATTGTTGTACATGGCCTTGATTTCGCTTTGCAGCGAGAAGTTGTTGGAATAGTTGTTCTCTGCGCGGTTGGCAAAGATATTGGCAGGATAGATCACACCGCCGATGGAATAGGTGTTGGTACTTCCTGCGCTGATTCCCGTGGCTCCCTGTGGCAGGAACGACTCTGTGCGCTGGGTCTTGTATTTCATAGACACATATCCGTTCACCTGCAGGTGTGTGGTGGGATAGATGCGTGCTCTCACGGTCATCTTCTGCTCGCGTGTGCGCAGATTGTTGTAGCTGTCCTCTGCCATGATGAGGGGATGGAAGTTGGCATCCTTTCCGTTGAATGCACCTTGGAAGTCATCCTCCTGACGTGTGAAGTATATGTCGGTCATGCCGCCTGTGGCATCATCGATGTAGTAGGGGCTCTTGTTGGGCATCTTGCGCATGGCCTCGGCACGCAGTTTGTCTGTCCAGGGGGCCTTTTTCTTGGAGTCTGAATAGGTGTATTCTGCTTCCACCACGAATTTCTCGGAGAAACGGTAGCCCACGTTCAGGCTGGTGTTCAATCGGGTCAGTCCTGTGCCCACTGTGGTACCCCCCTCATTCAGGTAAGAGAGCGAGTATCTGTAGGTGGCTTTCTCTCCACCGCCCGACATGGAGAAACTGTTGTCGGTGGTGAAGGCGTTCTTTGTGAGGTATGAGAGCCAATCCACATCCTGGTTGTATTCGTCGAAATAGCGCCAGTCGGGTGAATAGCCGATTTCAGGTTGGTTGAACAGGTATTGCAGCAGTCCGCCCGACTTGTTCAATCCCTGTGCGTTGGCTGAGTTCCAGATGGCATCCTGCATGTAGGCCACGTAGTCGTTACCGCTCAGCATGGGCATCGACTTGGGCTCAATCTTGTAGGAGTTCTTCGTGGAGAACGAGAAACGTGTCTTGCCCATGGCACCCTTCTTGGTGGTGATGAGCAGCACACCGTTGGCTCCTGCCGTACCATAAACGGCGGTAGAGGCCGCATCCTTGAGCACTTCGATGCTCTCGATGTCGTTGGGGTTGAGCGACAGCATCTGTGCAAAGTCTTCCTGGTTGGCGGTATTGAAGTCGAACGAGTCGTCGATGTCGGTAGAGTAGGGCACACCGTTGATCACGATGAGCGGGTCGGCATTGCTGTTCAGTGTGGCTGTACCACGGATGCGGATGTTGCTCTTGGCACCCGGGTCACCGGCAGCCACGATATCCACACCACCAAGTTGTCCCTGCAGCGCCTCCTCGATAGAGGTGACAGGCTGCACAGCGGTAATGTCGTCCATGTTGATCTTTTGGGTGGCGAACGACATCTGACGGTCGGTCACACCCATTTCGTTGCGGCTGCCTCTCTTTCCTTTCACAGTCACCTCCTTAATCTGGGTGGCGCCGCTCTCCATCTTCACGTTCAGCGTGGTTTGGCCGGTATATTTGAACGACTTGGTCTTCATTCCGATGTACGAGAACACCAAGGTGAGCTGGCCCTTCTCGTTGGTAGGCACCTTGAGAGAGTAGTTACCGTTGAAGTCGGTCACCACACCGGCGATGATACGTTTCTGTGCATTCTGGAACGTTACGTTCACTCCGATACAAGGCTCTGCCTGCCCTCCGAAGTCTTCGGTCACCGTTCCGCTCACTGTCTTCTGCGCCATGACTTGTGTGGTGAGGCACAGCAGCAGTGCAATCATTATATTTTTAATCTTCTCCATTTCAGTATATATCTTAGGTTTTTACTTAAAACACATCTTCTAACAGTTGTGCCGGACCATCTTCAAAGATAAAGGGCAGATAGTCGTAACCGCCATAGACCTTCACGGGGGCTCCTTCTTCGCCTGTAATATAGTCGGTCAGTGTCACACTGAGTGCGCCGTCCTTGTCATAGATGTTGATATTGGATGCGGTAACGTCGCCGGTGGCAAAATCCACTGTCTGGCGATAGGTGATCAAACCCTTGTCGCTGGTGGCCTTGGTGTCCTCACCCCAGCCCACATAGGGATATTCGTTGATGCTGGCAGTGGTCAGAGGCACGAAGTAGTTCTTCACGTAGTTGGTGAGTGCTTCGCTGTCTGTGATGGTGATGTTGTCGAAGAAGGTGTCGCTGCCCACGGTGGCTGTTGCTTCAGCCTGCACGCCCGGGATGCGGTTTTCCACGATAGCCTTTTCCAATGCCTGCGTGGTGGGAATCAGCATCAGGCAGTTTTCCAGCATAAAGGTTATCTTGCCTGCGCTGTTGTTGGTCAGTTCTGCCTTGCCCAGCAGGTTGATCCATCCGTAGAACTCGGTGGTGGCATCGTTTCTGTTGGAAATCATCAGGCTCACCAACTTGGTTTCCAGTTCGGTGCTATAGTCTCCGGGCAGCAGCAGGTTGTCGTAGGAGTAGGCATTACCGTTCGACCATCCGTTTTCATCGCCCAAATATTGCAGGGGTGCAAAGGGTGCCCATATCTGGTCGTCGGTGGCTGTGTTGGCGGCATACTTCAGTCTCTTGTTGTGCTGGATGCTGTTGGTCAGCTTGCCGTCTTTCACATATATATATATCTTGTTCCTGTCAGAGAGGGTGGGCAATACCTTCACTCCGCTCGTGGGCAGGGTGGTCACGTCGTCGATGGGGCTCGACACGTGGGCCAGGATATAGTTGGTCATCGTGGTCTTCGACATGCCCTTGGGGGCTGCATTTGAAATCAGCACGCCGTCTTTGCGCTCGATGCCCTGTGCGTTATACATCTGCTCGTTGGTGGGGTAGAGCATCACATACTTCACGGCGTCCTGTATCAGCGTGGAGGCCATGTTCGATCCGCTGAGCATCTCGTTGAAGTTGGTGTAGTCCTTGTATTGGAAGGCCGGACCGGTCACTGCGCGGAACTTGGCCGGAGGCGTGAGTTCTGTGCATCCATAGACCACGCCGTTGGAGCAAATCATGCGGTTTTCCACGGGCACGTCGTCGGGATTGAAGCTGATCACCTCATCGTCGATGTTCTTGATTTTGCCGTTCTTGATTTCTCCCGGGAAGGCAATGCTGGTGGGATACACGCAGTTGCGCATCAGCTCCTGCATGGTCACAGAGTCAATGTCTTCGATGCTGGAGTAGCCTCCCTGTCCCCAATATTCGTTGAAGAAGTTCTGGAAAGCCTCGTCGGTGGGGGCAAAGATGGAGTAGGCGGTGCTGGCCAAGGCATACACGCTGCTGTAGCTCATCACATTGCCCCATTCGCTGTCGATGTTCACCAGCGGCAACTTGTGGTAGTGGTGATACAGGGTGTCGGCACTGCCCGTTTCGCGAGTCATTTCCTCGTCGGCCTCGTAATACTCGCTGTTGTCATACAGGCTGAGAATGCGGGTGAAGTTGCCCTTGGCCTTCAGCTCCTGATAGATGGTTTTCATGGGTTTCAGCACGCGGTCTATCTTGTAGATATATCCGTTGCGCCCAATCTTGGCATACTCCGTAACGGCTGCGTTGGCCACGTTGAAGCCTCCGTCGCCCTTCCATCCCGTCTGTGGGAAGAAATATTCGTAGTTCTCTTTTGCGTCAACGCCCTTGGTCTGGAACATTCTGTAGGAGAACACAGGCAGCATCTGCTCGTTGTGATACACCTTCACGTCCTTCTGTCTTGTCTTGTCATAGGCAGTGGAGATGGGTTCCTGACTACGGGTGCGGAACTTGTAGAACAGTCCGGCGTTGATGTCCTTCTCTTCGTCGGTGGCTCCGTCGCCTTCCAATGGGCGGAAGTTGATGAGTTTGTTCTTGTCGAAGGCGTAGTAAAGGATGTGATAGCCAATCAGCTTCTTCAGTTCCCCAAGTTCCACCTGAGTGATGTCGGTGGTGTTGTAGTGCTCTTGCAGATAGGTGGTCATGGCATTGTCGTCGGGAGCCATCACGGTGACGATAGACTTTCCGTTCATCACGGGTTCCCAGCCTAATAACTGAACACCTTTCAGAAAGATGTTGTAGTTGCCTTCATCCTGCAGTTCCTGATATACGGAACCGCCCATCCAACTCGGCGAATCGTAGTAATCGTCCAAATCGGAGCAAGAAGACAGCAGAGAAGAAAACAAAAGGATGCCAATTGTTTTTCTTACGAATGTTGTTCTTTTCATATTTTTGTTTTAGTTTAGTATTTCTTTTTCAAGCACTTGTGTGCCTAATGTCACGGTCTCTGCATTATGTATAGGTCTGTAGTCTTACAGGTTTTTCTCAAACCACGCCATATTTCCTGCCGGAAAGGGTTGCGGTTTGTAACCTTAATCTATGCAAAGTTATGTTTTTCTTTTTATAATTTTGCATCTTATCTTCCATTTTATCTTTTTTTAATAGGTGGTGTGTGAAAATATATACAAATGCCATCTCATATTTCCGTACAGAAGTAAGCTCTTCCTTTTGTTGTGGATGAGGGAATGTTTCCAAAACAACGGCGCTTTCCCCCAAAATACGGCGCAAAGTTACACTATATCTTTGGCTTGCAGGGTAGAATATTTAACGGATATAGGTGGAAAATTTGTTTAATTTAGGAGTTTGCAATGCTTTCTTTGCCTTTTTCTGTTGTCAGGAACCATCTTCATGTGCAAATTCATTCTTTTTTCAGATGAATTGCATCAAGCCGTCTTCTTGTGATATTAGAACTGGGTATTCTAATGCAACATGAATGCCCTATTCTAGTGCAACATGAATAGCCAGTCGGAAAAGCACCTGCCAACTGAGTCGGAAAAGCACCTGCCAACTGAATCGGGCAAGCAGTTGACAACTGAATAGGGCAGGGATAAAAATGAGGGGCGAAGAATAAAAAAGTTCTTCGCCCCTCAACCTTCATTATTAACTTATAACACTATCTCACGGTCTTGGTAACTACTTGCTGGCCGTTGTCGAGCGTCTGTACCTGAATGACAGCGCCTTTGTAGCCGTTGCCTACCTGCACGCCGCTCATGTTGAAGAGGGAGGTGCGTACCACAGTAGTGCCTGCGGCCTTCATCTCTTTGATGCCGCTAGAAACGTTGGCCTTGCTGGCTTCACCCAAACCGCCCATCTCGTTGGCAGCCCTTACTGTCCATGTGGCAGAAGCATCGTCAACGGTGTAGGAGTTTGTTGTGGTGCAGCATACAAACTTGCCGTTCTTGCTGAGTACCCAGCAGAGCACGTAGTTGTTGTCGTCCCATGACAGGGTGTTGCCCTCGATCGTCACATTGGTGGGAGCCGAAGCCTGTTCGGTGAGTGCAGTGGGATCCCAGTCGTCGTCCTGACCCATCACATTCTGTAGACTCATCTCCTTCACCTCTTCGATGGTAAGGATGGGGTCGTTCTCGTGAACCACACCGTTACCGTCGGTCCAGCTGGTACGACGACCCGAGAGGTCGATGGGAGTACCTGTGGTGAGGTACGAGTTGTATTCTGCAAAGCGTTTCGGCCATCCGCCGCTCATGTCAGCCCAGCCGTTGCCTATGGCATTCACGTCCATCTTGGTGTTGATGAAGCAAGCGGTTGGTGTACCCGAACCCCATGGACGACCCAAGTAGAAGGTCACATCGCTGGTCTCCTGCTTGATGTAGCAGTTGTTGAACACATAACCGTACTTCTTTGCCTTGGAAGGTACAGCCAGATAACCGCCTCCGCCACACTGCTGCAGGGTCACTTCATTATAATATACGTCGCCCTTGCCGCAGAGGTAGTCGGTCCTTCCGCGGATCACACCGCCCTCGAAGTAGAACTTGCCTGCATCGCTGTTGGATACATAGGTGTCTTGGTAACCCCACAGACAAGCATCCTTGAAGATGGTGCGGTTAGACTGGTCGTTGAGCACGATGTCGCGTCCGTGGGCATCACCCATAGAACTCTTCATGGTGAGTCCCTGGAAGTAGGCGTCGTGTCCGTTCTTCTGGATAATCAGCACATCACCCTTGCCGATACCTTCCAGCGGACAAGCCTGGCCATAGCCGTTGTCCCAGTTGGCATCAGGAGTCTTGTTGGTGATGGTCACACCCTCCTTCGACTCGCCGATGAACGATACGTAAGGAGCGGTGAGGTAGGAGCGCGGGTCGTCGTAGGTCTTGCCGTCACCTCCGGTGGTAGTGCCGTTGGTGTCGAACACGTAGCTGCCGTTGGTTATCAGGATGCGGTAGCGGTTGGTGGCGCTGGCACCACGTGAGTTGGCTGCTTCGAGTGCCTTGGAGATGCTGCCGTCCACAGGCACGATGAAGTCGTAAAGTGCTTTCTCCACAAAGGGCTTCACCTTGGTCTGGAAGCTGATGACGATGTCTTCGCTGAGCACGTTGTCGGTGAGGTCAGCCACAGAGCCGCCTGCCAGTACAAACTTCACGTCGGAAGCGTAGTCGAGACCCTTGTATTCGCAGATAACGGTCTTGCCGCTCACTACAGGAGTGAGTTGTTGGCCGTTGATAGTGGCTGTAGCCTTGTCGGTGAGTTTGATCTTCTCGTCGAAGGTGAGCACTACCTTGCCGTTGGCAGAAGCACCGGTACCATTGTTCTCGGGCACGCTGCTAACCAGTTTGGGAGCGGTACCGTCGTCAATCAGTTTGGCGGTTCCGATGATGAAGGTGGCACCCAGGGCGATACCGTCGTTGGCAGAGGCCGTACCATCTACGGCAGAAGTCTTGTCGCTTATCCAACGGAAATATACCTTCTCCTGGTTGTTGGCTTCTGCAGGTACACTGAAGGTGGCATCCTTCCAGTTCTTGACACCCTCCAGTTCTACCTTGCCGATGGTGGTCCAGTTAGTTCCGTCCAAAGAGTATTCTACCAGTTGGGTAGTATAGGCGTTGTAGTTATATACCATAGAGGTGATTACCTGGAGGTCGGTAAAGGCTGCGGCATTTACGGATGTCTGCCAGTACCAGTTGCCCACGTCACCGTTGGAGGCACCTGTTCTCCAGTTCACAGCAGCAGGTCTGCCTTCGTAACCGCCTCCACTCTGTTCGCTCTTGTCAAGCCAGCCACTCTCGTTGCCATCGGCATTGCGCAATACCAGTGCGTCGGCATCGTTGTCGGCTGCGGCGAAGTCAGCGGCACGGCCATTGCCACCAGACTTGATGAAGTCCCAACCGGCAATATAGTCGATAGCAGAATAAGAAGCCACGAAACTCTTGTCCTCGTTCATGGTGACAGCCATTTCAGAAGCCGTCTCACCGTTGCTCCAGTTGGTGAAAGTGAGGATGGCATTAGAAGAAGCGCTCAATACCACTTTGGTTCCCTCTTCATACATATTCTTTCCATCCACTACGGTAGGAGCGGGACTCAGGCTCACCATGTAGTCGTTGGCTCCGCCCTCTACGGCGATATCCAGCGCATAGGTGTTCACCTTCTTCACGTTGGCGGAAATCACCACGTTGTCTTTCACGGTGTGTACATACACCTTTTCCTCTGACAATACGTTGCCTGCGGCATCCGTCCAGTTCTCGAAGTCATATCCGAAGGCAGGAGTGGCGGTAAGTTTCACCTCGCTGCCGTCTTCGTATTGGTCGCTCTTGGGATATACGGTCACCTGTGCTCCCTCTTCGGGATTGGCAGCTGCGGTCAGTGTGTAGTAAGCCACGGCTTCGGAGGTGCCGTTCAATACACCCTCGATTTGGATGTCGCTGAAACCGCCCTCTTTCGTGCTGCCTACGCCCACGGTGGCAGAGACGTAAAGCTTCTCTGTGGTAGAGAGCTGCTGTTGCTGCTCTTGGGTCAGGGTGATTTCGAAGCGGTTGGTATAGTTGCTGCTTGCGCCGAATTTGTCCTTATCCTGTGTCTTGTTGGCACGGGGAGCGGTATAATTGCCCAGTGTAATGGTTTCTCCACCCTCTGTATAGGCAGTTACGGTAACACCGTTCTCAGCGTCGGTACCGAAGCGCTGGATATAGGCACTTATTTTGGTCGGCGTGAAGGTGACACCTTTGACGGGCTTCACCATCCATTCTACAGCCTGGGTGGTTCCAGCGGGCTTGAACTTCACGAATTTCACCTTATTGCCGTCGGCATCCACAGCCTGTCCGGTGCCTGTGCCGGTAATGGTGAGGTCGCCGGTATTCATCGCCACAGTACTGAAAGCGCCCTTGGGAAGTACGGTGCCCACGGTGGAGTAGTCTTCCGAACTGTTGCAAGGCCAGTTGATTGTAGCAGGCTCGTTCGTGTAAGTCACAGACTCCTGCGGACCTTGTACAACGGGCAATACAGCCTGAACATATCTGTAATAAGAGCCGTCGCCAATCACGATGTCGATGGTCTCGGCGCTGTTGGCGATGGTGTAGTTAATCACGTTACCCTGAGTATAGTCGGTCTGTCCGTCGATGGTGGTGGTAGTAATCGTGCCGTATGCTTCCAGACTTACTTCCGCTCCCTTGCAGGAGGGGATGGTGAGTTTGGTACCTCCGTTCATCTGGCACCAGTCGGTCCAGTTGCCGTTGGCAATCTTGCCCGATGTGGCGTCGCAGTCCATCTTCACGTCTATGGTGGCATCACCTACCTTGACCTGTGTCACATAAATCATCGTTTTCCCCTGACATGCCAGTGTGGGTGCTCCGTTCTTTCTCTGGAAATCCCATTTCACAGTCACCGCCTCGGTGCGGTCAGCCAGTGACACGG
Organism: uncultured Prevotella sp.; assembly: GCA_945830055.1. Lineage (GTDB taxonomy): Bacteria > Bacteroidota > Bacteroidia > Bacteroidales > Bacteroidaceae > Prevotella. Next base: position 20,316 of record CALZXH010000003.1, on the reverse strand, counting down.
TGTTGTCGGCGAATACCGGGGTGAGTGTGATGCTTGTCTCGTTTGCGGTCACCTCCTCACCGGCTACATATTGGTTGGTTCCATCGGTCCATGCGGTCAGCGTCTTGCCTGCTATAAATAATGTACGGTTGGCAGGAATGGTGAACTTGCTGCCCACATCCACCTTGTCTGCTGCAGGCACTTCGCCCTCAGCCACCACATCGCCAAGCGAGTAGGTGATGGTAGCGGTTTCCGCAATCTCTGACGGATCCACAGTCTCCACCGCGATGTACGGGGTGTAGTTACCGCCGCTGATGGTCAGCGTGGTAGCCTCCGTGCCCTTGTAGATGGCAGATGCTATATTCTCTGTCTTGTTGTTGTGATAGCAGGTACCGTTGTTGCTGCTGAAGGTTGTCACAACGTTGCCCGAAGCATCCTTCACGGTCACGTCGCCACCCCATGCACAGGTGCCCATGCTTACCCTTACGGGGCCTTCCACAGCCACGGTGGCAGAGAAATTGCCCCAGCCATGTTCTTCACTGTGATACTTTCCTGAGAGGACGATGGCTGCAGAAGCATCGTCGGCTGCCACGCGCGACGGAGTTCCGTCATCTGCGATAGCCACTCCAAAGTTGACCAACGTCTTGTCGGTCACTTCCTGATCTGTGAGCAGGTTGTGCCCCGTCAGATCAATCCTGATGTCTTTGAAGGCAGCCTGGGCGGTAGAGACGCCACACAAGCACACCAGAATCAAGACATACTTCCAAAGAGTTTTTGTCATAGGTTAATAAAAATTTGTTATTGGTTATTTATCAATATGCATGAGCCTGCTGAGCCCATGCCGATTCTGTTTACTGCAAAAATAGTCTTTTTTCAAATTCTGTCGTTGTTTTATTAAAAAAAAAACGGGGATGAATAATTTTCATCCCCATTTTCAATAATTTTTCCACCTTTCAGAGGTTCAGTACTATCGTGCTATATGCTTGGTCACCATACGTTTGCCGTTGCTCAGTTCCTTCACCATGATGTAGGTGCCCTGTGCCGTACCGTCCAGCTGGGTGCCTTGCAGACTGTAGTATTTCACACTTTTCACCTCACCTGCATAGCCCATGCTCTCGTGAATACCTGTGTCTGGTCCGTTGATGGCAGGCACGTAGGTGCCGTCAGCCTTGTAGTAGGCAGGGAAATACTCTTTCACCTCCTCCAGCGCATCGGCATTTCCGCTGATCACGATATCCTGTACCAGACTGTTGATATATACCTCTAAGTTGGTATAGTAGCCCAGCGGGTCGAGGGTCTTCTTGGCTCCGTCCAACATGCTGGTGTAGTCTAAACCGTTCGCTTTTTCCCAATCATCGGGAATACCGTCCTTGTCGGTATCTACAACCGCTGTTCCGGGATTCAGCGCAGGCCATCCGCCTACATCATTCTGGCTGTCGATGATACCCGGACGCAGAGTCACGCTACCCGTATAGGTGGCTGTACCTGAAAGTGCTTCGGCTGCGTAGCGGGAGTCCACACCGTCGCGTGAGAGAGAGGCACCGGCAAAGAGCACTACCTTGTTGAAGGCTTCCTCGGCGCTGTGGGTGGTCACCTTGCCTGCATCAATAGGCTCGTTCAGTTTCAGTTTGATGCAGTCCACTCCGCCGATGGAGGTATATTGCTGGTCCTCTCCGTACTTGTGGCTTGCGTCCTTGATGTATTTCTCCCCGTTGAGCGTCTGCAGACCGTCGTCATAAACCACACCCTGCCAGTCGTAGTTCTCGGGAGTCGCTCCGCTCGCCACGTAGTTGCCGTTGATGTAGTAGCGGCTGGCATAACCTATGAGCGCCGCATTCGTAGAGTTGCCGCTCGCACCTACGGTCACCTGGGTCACGCGATCCTTGTTTTTGGTACCGGGACCCGCCTTGTAGTAGTTGTTCACCATGTTGATATAGCCGCCTCCAGGACCTCCGTAGCATCCGCCGGTACCCCAGTTGTACAGCACGCAGTTTCTGAAATCTACACGCTCTGCCTGTACGGTATTCTTATATAGGGAGGTGTCGTAGCCGCTCCATTCATAACGGGCGCCGTTGAAGCGCGGTACACGGTTGTTCAGGTGGGCAAGCAGGTTGTGGTGGAACGAGGCACCCTTGCCTCCCCAGATGCCGCCATATCCGTGGGCACCCTTGTCATGACCGGCGTTGGTCAGACTCTCGGCGATGGTACACCACTGCATGGTGAAGTTGCGGTTGTCGTAGAACGAAGCTACCTCGTCGATACTCCAGCTGAAGGAGCAGTGGTCGAGGATGATGTTCTTGCGCTGGCGCCCCCAGCAGGCATCCGCTCCGTCGTTGATATCCACGGCGTTGCCTCGTCTCATGCGGATGAAGCGCATGATCACGTTGTCGGCTTTTACCGTTACGGTATAGTCACAAATAGTAATACCGTCACCGGGAGCCGTCTGTCCTGCGATGGTCACGTTGCCTTTAGAAATGGTCAGGTCTGATTTCAGGTGGATTTCTCCCGCTACGTCAAATACGATGGTACGCTTAGAGCTTTTGCCAAGAGCCTCTCTCAGCGAACCTGTTCCGCTGTCGTTCAGATTGGTGACGTGATATACCACGCCGCCCCTGCCGCCTGTGACGTTCCTTCCGAATCCTTCCGCTCCGGGGAAAGCAGGCACATCGTCCTGTGCCATGGCAAAAAGGGGTGTCATCGCCAATGCCAGAAGGCATTTTCTCATAGTCTTACTCATTTCCATTTTCGTTTTCGTTTTTCGTTTTCGTTTTCGTTTTAGTTTTAGTTATGTTTTTGGATTATCTTGCTGTTCAGTATGGCTTGTCATTATTGCATTCTGTTCAGTCCCTCCCAGCGCACGTTCCATGTGCCGTCTTGCGGAAAACCGGGGTTGGAAGGCATCTGACAGCCGTCCCAGCCCGCGCACATCATCGCCACGGCGGTGAGCAAGGCTCCGTTGCCGGGCAGGTACAGGCGCAGACGCTTGGGCTCCTGGAAGTTGTGCCCGTTGGGCAGATAGGTGTTCTTTCCCTTGTCAATCAGCAACGCCTGCAAAGCCTTTTCGGGTTGTCCTAGGCGAGCGGCACAGGTGGCTATCATGCCATAGTCCCATCCCCAGGTGGTGCCCCATTCCCAGTTGTCCATCACCCACTGAAGGGTAGTACCCATTTTCCCTTTCTCGTACTGGTCGGTGGCGGGCAGCAGACCGCAGGCTCCGAGTACTGCGGGATGGTCGCTGCGTGACTTCAGGGCGAAATCCTCCTCAGAAATGCTCTTCCTGCCCGTCTGCTCAGCACTCACGTAGGGGTCAAAGCCAGCCGCCTTGGTGCCGTTGTCGAAGGCCGTCAGGGGAGCGCCGGCAGTATAGATGCCGTCCTGCTCAGCCAGAGGAGCCAGCCGAGCCATCAGTTCGTCCCATTCCGCGTTGCGCTCTATTCCGCGACGCTCGCGCCACTGCTGTGCGATAGCCATTCCGTAGTACCAATATACCTGTTCAAAAGGATGGTGGTAGGAGAAATCCTTCGACATGGATTCCTGCATGGCAGTCTGTCCGAAGAGTTTGATGGGTGTCTTCTTGTCCTTGCTACAGCAGCGGGCGAAGTCAGCCATGAATAGGGCGGTCTGTTCCACCTGTTCGCCGTAGGTCGCCAGCGTCTCTGCCGTAGGTTCCTGACGGTACATCTCTTCTGCCAGATAGATATAATGCGGCTGCTGCCAGGTAAGGAACGAACCCGTATTGGAAGGAGCCTCGCCGCCTTGCGGGTCGGTCATCTTCATCCAGCGTGCACCTTCGAATCCCTGGCGCTTGGCAATCTCCTTGGCGATGGGGAAAGCCACGTCGTTGTACCAGCCGAGCATAGGCTTCAGCGCCTCGTGGCGGTTCCAGAGTGCGAAGTGGGTGGCGTGCCACCAGGTCATTTCCAGATGAGGTCTTCCGAACCATGAGTTATAGGTCAGTCCTGTTTCCTGTGGGGGCATGTTGCCCATACAGTTCACGGCGGTAAGATACTGCGACAGGATAACCCTGCGCTCCAGTTCGGCAGCCCTGGGATCGGTGCAGGCACCGAAATCCACGAAGGCACCGCTGCGCCAGAACTTGTTCTGTTTCTTGATCACGGCTTTCAGGGCCTGGTCGTACTCAAACGGGGCAGGGCGCATGCGGTTCTGCTTCTGTGCATACTCGGCACAGAAAGCCAGCACATCCTCAGCTGAGGTCAGCATGAAGTGGTGGGGAGCCACTTCCTTGAGCGAGGCTTCTCCCTCCCAGCGCAGGGTGATGAAATAGGTGGTCTGGTCGATGGTGTGTGCGATGGTGGCACTCTGCTTGTCAGAGGCGACGACAGCAGACTGATGCTTTCCGTCTTCTGTCCAGCAGGCAGCGTCGTCGGCATGCTGACCGGTGGGATAGGGCAGACGGATGGATATGGCAGCCTGTCCCTTCTTGAGCAGCGGGGTGTTGATGCGCGCAAAGATGCCGTCGCTGTTGGGCATGCAGGCGGTGGTCACCTCCACTTTCTCGCCGGCAGCGGTATAGACTGACTGGATAGTGCCGTCCCAGAGCACCAGTTCCTGACGGATGTCACGCAGTTCCTTCAGCGGCACGATGTTGCCCAGCGTATCTTTCAGGGTGATGCCGATGGCACCGAGATGCAGGCGGTGGGGATTGACACGGAAATACTTGGTAGCTTCCTGCTGGCGTCCGCCTTTCTTGTATTCCACGGCATAAACCTCCTCATGTCCGTGGCCCAGGTTGAAGCTACCCTCCGTTTCCTGCTGCTTGAGGTTGTCGGTATTGGGAAAACTGTGCCATCCCCAGTCGCTCATCGTGTTGAGGGGAATGCCCTGCTTGTAGTCCTCGGGATAGCTCTGCAAGCCTGTCACATCCACGGTAGCGGCAAAGTGCCCGTTACCTACAGTAAGAGAAGCCAAGGGGTTGGCTTCTCTTAAGATGGGGTTGTTTCTATATACTACTGATTGTCGGTCGATGGAACAGGTGGTGTTCTCTGTGTCAAACCCTAACGCTTCCATTTCAAGAGAGGCCCAGATGAAAGGTCCTACTCCTTTGGCATCGTTCTCTCTGATGGGTTCGCTGATGTAATAACCGTAGGAACCGTCGCGCCGTGTGTTCGATTTTATCGCCTTCTTGTTGGGATTTATCTTCTTCAGCGCTTCATTCACTTCAGGTGTGGCTCCCGGACCCAAGCCTGCCACCTCGCAGCACTGGGTGAGAGAGATGGTCTTGTCGGGATTCACCCGGATGAAGTTGTGGATGATGCCCCGGTAAGCCTTGATACCGGCATCGCGGTACTTGGCGCCCACATATCCCTTGCGGTAAGCCTTGAGCAGGGCGTAGGTGAACATGGACGAGCAGGTGGCCTCCAGGTAGTTGCCTTTTTCCTTCGGACTGTCCATCACCTGATACCACACTCCCGATTCCTTGTCCTGCCATTTGATCACGGCATCCAGGTCTTTCTTGAGCAGGTCGATGACCTCACCCCTGCGGGCGTAGTCTTCGGGCAGCGCGTCGAGCAGTTCGATAAGCGCCATGGTGTACCATCCCTGAGCCCTTCCCCAGCAGTGTTGCGACAGACCCGTCTCCTTGTCAGCCCAGAACTGGTGGTTGGTTTCGTCCCAGGCGTGGCGGTTCAGTCCGGTCTTCTTGTCCAGGGTGCGGTAGTAGGTCTTGGAAATCTGATCTACGGCATCGTCATAAATCTTCTGTGCCTTCTTTCCCTTGAGCAGCATGTTGGCAGTAAGGGCGCGGAAAGGCAGTCCCATGAAGATGCCATCGAGCCATACCTGGTAGGCGTAGATGGCCTTGTGCCAATAAACACCCTCGTTGGTACGGGGCTGCTTGTCCAGCTGCTTCATCAGCGTCTGCATGGCCTTCAGGTTCTTCTTCTCAGGATAGTTCTGGTACATCCTTGCCACGAAATGGCCCGTGCGTATCTGGTCGAGGTTGTAGTCATCCAGCCTGTAGTCTCTGATGACGCCCTCGGCAGTAATCATCGTGTCGGTATATGACTGGCAGTAGCGGCGGATCTCCTCGTTGCCGTATTTAAGATAGGTGTCGAGCATGGATTCCAGTTCGATGCCCATCACATAACTCCACTTGGCACGCTTGCTGAAGTCGAGTTTGTAGGATTCGGGGTTGCGCTTCATCTCTGATGCCACCAGCCACTCGCTGTAATGCTTGTAGGGCATTTCCTGCAGCACCAGACCGCCGTTGATATACAGGTTTTCCAAGGTGATGTTGCGTGTCTTGCCTGAGAAGAAGTTGCCCTGCTTCACTCCGTTGAACCTGCAGTTCTTCACATGGATGTCATATACGTTGGTGCAGGTGTCGAGGGCTACCACCTGTACGCCGTACTTGCTCTTCTGGCAGGTGATGTTCTCGATGTTCACGTTGCGTACCACGGGCAGATGTCCGCGGCAGCATATCTCGTTATGGTCGTAGTCGAGGTTGATCTTCAGAACCGACTCGCCGCACTGGCCCACCTCGATATTGCGGGCGTAGATGTTCTCCACCACACCGCCACGACAGGTGTTGGTCTTGATGCGTACCACGCGGTCCAGGTTGGGACTGTCCATCTTGTTGTTCTCGGCAAACACGTTGCGGCAGCCACCGCTTATCTCGCTACCTATCACCACGCCGCCGTGTCCGTTCTTCATCTCGCAGTTGCGGATGATGATGTTCTCGCTGGGCTTGCCCCACAGACGGCCGTCGTTGTTGCGTCCGCTCTTGATGGCGATACAGTCGTCGCCGGTGTTGAAGTAGCAGTCCTCGATCAGCACGCCGTCGCACGACTCGGGGTCGCAGCCGTCGCCGTTAGGACCGTCGTTGTTGATTTTCACACCCCTTACCGTCACATTCTTCGAGAGCACGGGGTGAAGCACCCAGAACGGAGAGCGCAACAGGGTGACACCCTCGATGAGGATACCGTCACAGTGCATGAAGTTCACCATCTGCGGGCGCAATCCGTCGTTCTTGTCGAAGCGGCGTTCGTTCATGTCCACACCGTCCTCCGCCTGTTTCAGCAGGCGTGCCCTGCTGCCGTTGCGCTGGCTGATGGTGCCCTCGGTCCATCCGTAGTGGGGAGCGCCACACCATTTCCACCAGGTCTCGTTGGTGCCGCCTCCGTCAATCACACCCTCGCCCGTTACGGCGATGTCGGTCTGCTTGTAGGCGTAGATCAGCGGCGACAGGTTCCAGCAGTCCAGTCCCTCCCAGCGTGTGAGCACGATGGGGTAGAGGTCGGGCTCGAAGACGAACTGCAGCACAGCCCCCTTTTCGACGTGCAGGTTCACCTTGCTCAGCAGGGTGATGGCACCCGTGTTGAAGGTTCCGGCAGGCACGATGACCCTACCGCCGCCAGCCTTGGAGCATGCGGCGATAGCCTTGTTGATAGCCTTCTGGTTCACAGCGGCAGTGGCAGCTGTACTGGCACCATACTTCGTGATGGGGAAATCCTTGTCAGCAAACTGTGGTTGTCTGATACTTTGCTCAATCTGTTTGTACTGTGTCTCCCATGCGTCGGCGCTTGCCGTGAGGGGGAGCCATACAAAGAGCAGTAGCCATTGTAGATACTTCATAATTAGTTATTGGTTTAATAGATTGTGTCGTAGTAGCACCTGAGTCACCACGGAAAAGGGGGAAGTCCCTCTGCCTGCGTTTCACTCATTTTTGCAAAGATACGACTAATTTTTTGAATCATGGGGTATAACAACGACTTATTTGGCGGATTTTTTAATTTTTCAGCGCATCCTGCAATTTATCCAGTGCTTCCCGGGCGTTTTTGCTCTCGCTCAGCAGGGTCACGAACTTGCTGCCGATGATGGCACCCGCAGCGTTGTCGCACGCACTTTCCAGCGTCTGGCGGTTGCTGATGCCGAAGCCTATCATGCGGGGATGGCGCAGTTGCATGGCGTTGATTCTCTTGAAATACTGCTGCTTCTGCTCGTCAAAACTCTTCTGTGCGCCCGTGATGGCGGCGGAAGACACCATGTAGATGAAGCCGTCGGTATGCTCGTCGATGAATCGGATGCGCTCCTCGCTCGTCTCGGGCGTGATGAGCATGATGATGCGCAGGTCGTATTTGTCAGCCACAGGCTTCACCTGTTCCATATAGTCCTTGAAAGGCAGGTCGGGGATGATTGCCCCCGAAACGCCACATTCCACACACCGCTTGCAGAACGCCTCGAAGCCGTAGTGCATGATGGGGTTGAGGTAGCCCATGAGCAGCAGGGGGATGTGTACCCGGTCCTTGACAGCCTCCAGTTGGGAGAAGAGCAGTTCCAGAGTCATGCCGTTGCGCAGCGCCTTGGTGGCAGCATCCTGTATCACAGGTCCGTCGGCCATCGGGTCGCTGAAGGGTACTCCCACCTCGATCATGTCGATACCCCCTTCCTGTAGGGTGAGGATTACGTCGGCGGTGCCTTCCAGCGTGGGGCATCCGGCACAGAAATACAGCGAGAGGAGTTTCCTGTCGCTATTGTTTTGGAATAGTGCGTTAATCTTGTTCATGTTGTCGCAGTTTTTGGATGAATGATTGGATTCGTCGGGCGTCCTTGATGCCCGGTGCGGTCTCGAACCGTGAGTTGATATCTATGCCGTAGAGCATGGGATGGCGCAGGGAAGCGACGGCTTCCGCATCTTCCTCGCCGATGCCTCCGCTCAGCAGAAAGGGGATGTCGCCCCGGTATTGCTCCAGCAGCTGCCAGTCGAACTTGCTGCCGCTGCCGCCCACACAGGGGCATTTGGTGTCCAGCAGCAGGTAGTCGGCACAGTGGCGGTATTCCTCCCATTTAGCAAGGTCGTCGCCGCTCTTGATGCTCAGCGCCTTGATGAACCTGATGCCCGGACACAGGTCGTGCAGCGTCTCCTTCAGGTTCCTTATCAGGGTGGGCGGTTCCTGTCCGTGCAGTTGGATGAAGTCCAGCCGGAACTGCACGGCATGGGTGATGATGCTTTGGGGCGTTTCGTCCACAAATACCCCCACGCGCCGTGCGCTGCCGAACGCATCTTGCCGGATGGAGCCCCTGTCGGGAACGATGCCCGCCATGATGCCCTGCATGGGGACATATCTCGGCGACTTCCGCCAGAATATCATGCCTATCCACTCTGCTCCTGCCTCCGCTACCTCCTTGATGTTGTCGGGGCGGGTCATGCCACAAACCTTGATGATCATAATTGTAAGATGAATTGGTGAAGTGCCTCGGAGGGCTGTTCCTGTTTCATAAAACACTCGCCGATGAGGAAACCGTTGTAGCCTGCCGCTCTCAGTTCCTTGATGACGGTGGGCGACGATATGCCGCTCTCGCTCACCTTGACGCAACCGGCAGGGAGCAGCGGCGCCATCCTGAAGGAGTGGTCCACGTCGGTGACGAAGGTGCCCAGACTGCGGTTGTTGATGCCGCACATGTCAGCGCCGCACGCCGTATATTCCAGTTCCTTTTCGTGGTGCATCTCCAACAGCACTTCCAGTTGCAGTCCGTGTGCCAGACGGGTGAGCCGGGCGCACTCCTCCTTCGGCAGACAGGCGGCGATGAGCAGTACGGCAGAGGCTCCGCAGCGGCGTGCCTGGAACAGCTGGTATTCGTCAATCACGAAGTTCTTGTAGAGGATGGGCAGGGTTACCCCGCTGTGGCGTGCCGTGGTGATGAAGGCATCGTCCCCGCCGAAGAAACGGCTGTCGGTAAGGATGCTGACGGCGGCAGCCCCCTGCTGCTGGTAGCCCAGGGGGATGATGGCGGCACTCCCTTCCTCCTTGATCCATCCCTTGGAGGGCGACTTGCGCTTGAACTCGGCGATGATGCCCGTGGCAGATGCCGTCAGTGCCTGCGACATGGAGGGGGGTGCCGGACTGTCGTGCAGCATGGCTTCCACCTCCTGCTCCAGCAGCTGCCGGTCTTTCAGCCTCTTGAATTCCTCTACCTCGTGGCGTTTGTAAGCCACAATCTCTTCCAGTATGTCTTTCATGCCGTCTTATGCCATCAGTTCCACGAATTTCCTGAAGGTCTGCAGCGCCCTGCCGCTGTCGATAGACTCACGGGCGATGGCGATGCACTCCTCGATGTCCTTCTTTCCTCCCTCCAGCACCTGGATGCCGAAGGCGGCGTTGGCAAGCACGATGTTCTTCTGTGCAGGCAGCGCCCTGTTCTCCAGCACGCTGTCGAATATCCTGGCAGCCTCTTCCTCGTCGGCCCCCGCCTGCAGTTCTTCGGGCTTGGCGATGTCGAAGCCCAGGTCGTGCGGACTGAAGATGCGCTCGTACTGGTTGGTGGTCACCTTGAAGTCGCCGGTGAGCGAAATCTCGTCGTAGCCGTCGATGCTGTTCACGATGCCGAAGTCAATACCTATTTTGCGATATACGTTGTGGTACAGTCTCATCTGGTCCAGATTGGCCACTCCCAGCAGCTGGCACTGTGGTTTCGAGGGGTTCACGATAGGTCCCAGCAGGTTGAAGCAGGTAGGAAACTGCAGGTTCTTCCTGATAGGGCCTACAAACTTCATCGCCTTGGCAAACAGTTGGGCATGGAGATACACGATGCCGCACTCGTCCAGACATCTGTTCAGCCGGTCGATGTCGTCGGTAAAGGTCACTCCGTGACGGGCGATGACGTTGGAGGCACCGCTGGTGCTTGTCGCCGCATAGTTGCCGTGCTTCGCCACCTTGTAGCCCGCTCCGGCTATGACAAAGCACGAGGTGGTAGAGATGTTGAACGTGTTCTTGCGGTCGCCTCCCGTGCCTACCACGTCGATATAGCGGTCGCAGTCCAGCGGCACGGGCACTCCCGTTTCCAGTATGCCGTCCCTGAAGCCCAGCAGTTCATCTACCGTGATGCCCCTCATCTGCAGGGCGGTGAGCAAGGCTGAAATCTGCTCTATCGTATATTCGCTGCGGGTGATGCCCAGCAGTATGCCCTTGGTCTCCTCCCTGGTCAGCTCCTCGTGGTTGAGCAGGCGGTTGAGTATTTCTTTCATCGAGTTTTCCATGGTGTCAAATGTTTATGTTTATGTGTGTCTTGTTACGTGTGTTTAGTGTGAAAGGAAATTCTGTATGATGGTCTTCCCCATCGGGGTGAGCACGCTTTCCGGATGGAACTGTATGCCGTGGATGTCGTACAGCCGGTGTCTGAGTGCCATGATCTGTCCCTCGTCGCTCTCGGCGGTAATCTCCAAGCAGGTCGGAAACTCTTCCTTCGCCACCACCCAGGAGTGGTATCTGCCCATGACGAAGCGTGCAGGCACCCCCTCGAAGATATAGTCGTTGCCGAGGTGTGTGCCCTCTGTGGCCACTCCGTGGAACACGTCGGTCAGGTTCTGCAGCGAGCCTCCGAACACCTCGCCGATGGCCTGGTGCCCCAGACATACGCCCAGCATGGGCTTGATGCCCGCGTAGGTGCTGATTACCTCCGTCAGCAGTCCTGCCTCCTTGGGGATGCCCGGACCGGGACTGAGAATAATCTTGTCGAACTGCAATAGTTGCGACAGTTCGAAACAGTCGTTGCGGAATACGGTCACCTGTGCCCCCAGTTCCTTGATCAGATGGCTCAGGTTGTATGTAAACGAATCGTAGTTGTCGATGATAACGGTTTTCATGTTGATAGCGTTGTTGGTGGATGATGATGCTGATGCTCCGGGATGCCCCGCGTCACATCTGTTCGGCTTTTTCCATGGCTTTGCGTAGCGCCCCCAGCTTGTTGTTCACTTCCTGCAGTTCGTACTCCTCGTCGCTCTTCGCCACGATGCCGCCGCCCGCCTGGAACCACAGTTCGCCGTTGCGCGATACGAAGGTGCGTATGGTGATGGCCTGGTTCAGGTTGCCGTTGCAGCCTATAAAGCCTATGCAACCGCCGTAGGCACCCCTGTTGTGCGGTTCTATCTCGCTGATCAGCTGCATCGCCTTCACCTTAGGTGCTCCCGACAGCGTGCCGGCAGGGAAGGTGTCGATGAATGCCTTCACGGGGTCAGCCCCCTCGTCGAGCTGTCCGCTCACCCTCGACACCAGGTGTATCACGTGCGAGTAGTATTGCAGGTCCTTGTAGAAATCCACCTTCACCCCGTGGCAGTTCCTGCTCAGGTCGTTCCTCGCCAGGTCAACCAGCATCACGTGCTCGGCGTTCTCCTTGGCGTCGTTTCTCAGGTATTCCGCCCCCCTTCTGTCAGCCTCGGCGTCTCCCGTGCGCTTGGTCGTGCCGGCGATGGGGTCGATGTATGCCCTGCCGCCCTCTATCCTGCAGTGGGTCTCAGGCGAGGAACCGAAGATGCGGAAGCCACCGAAGTCGAAATAGAACAGGTAGGGCGAGGGGTTGATGGAGCGGAGGGCACGGTACAGTTTGAAGTCGTCGCCCTCGTATTTCTGTACGAAGCGGCGCGAGAGCACTATCTGGAACACGTCGCCGCGCAGACAGTGGGCGATGCCCTTGCGTATGTTCGCCTTGTGCTGCTCGTCGGTGAGCGGCGAGGTGGTGTCGCCCACGGTATGGAAACCGTAGTCGTGCACGCCGCTTCGGTTCATCTGCTTCACCAGTTCGTCCAGGTGCAGCTGTGCCTCCGTGGCGTCGCTCCCGCCGTTCAGGGTGACCAGGGTGAGCAGGTTGTTGTAGTGGTCAAACACGATCACGTCCTTATATAATATGTACATCATGTCGGGCGCGTCGTTCTTCTCCATCGTGCAGTCCTTCACCGGTATGTTCTCAAAATACCTCACGGCGTTGAACGAGGTATAGCCGTACAGGCCGCACACGTCCGCCCGGCTGCCCGTGATGCTGATATGGCTGAGAAACTCGTTGATCACCTCTTCGGTAGGGTACCCCGCATTCACTTCGCTCTCCGTGGTGCTCCCGTCGGGGTAGTGGCATACGGCATATCCGTGGCCTATGGCGACGCTGCCGATAGGACTGAGGCCGATAAACGAACGGCTGTTGGACGCCTCGTGATAGTCTGAACTCTCCAGCAGCATGCTCTGTGCGCAGAGGTCTCTCATGCGCATATATACCCCCACAGGTGTGTAGAGGTCGGCAAGCATGGTGCGGCTCTCGGTGGTATATTGGAATTTCATGGTCGTGTAGTCAGGTTAGTCATGTTCTTGTTTGCCAGATAGGTCTCTACGTCTTTGTCGCCCCTGCCGCTGACGGTAAGCACCACCACGTCGTCGGGCTTGAACCTCACCTTGTCCAGCGCCGCGATGGCGTGGGCACTCTCCAAGGCGGGTATGATGCCCTCCAGTCGGGTCAGTTCGTAGGCTGCCCTTACAGCTTCGTCGTCGTTGATGCTCAGCACGGTTGCCCTGCGCTGTTTGGCCAGATTGGCGTGCATGGGACCGATGCCCGGATAGTCCAGTCCTGCCGAGATGCTCTCCGCCTCCACTATCTGTCCGTCTGCCGTCTGCATCACCAGGGTGCGTGCCCCGTGCAGTATGCCCATGCTACCTGCGTGTATGGTGGCAGCCGTATGCCCGCTGTCAGCCCCCTTGCCTCCTGCCTCAGCCAGGATAATGCCCACGTGCTCGTCATCTACATAATGATAGACCGTGCCCGCCGCGTTGGAGCCGCCCCCCACGCAAGCCATGAGGTAGTCGGGATAGTCGCGCCCTATCTTCTCCATCAGCTGTTCCTTGATTTCCTTGGAAATGACGCTCTGCAGCCGGGCCACCAGGTCGGGGTAGGGGTGGGGTCCCACCGTAGAACCGATGATATAGAACGTGTCAGAGGGGTGGCAGCACCAGTCTCTGATGGCTTCGTTGGTGGCGTCTTTCAGGGTTGCGTTGCCCGAGGTCACGGGTCTCACCTCAGCCCCCAGCATCTTCATGCGCTCCACGTTGGTGCTCTGCCGCTCCACGTCGAGTGCCCCCTGATATACCACGCAGGGCATGTCCATCAGCGCGCATACGGTGGCGGTAGCCACTCCGTGCTGTCCGGCACCCGTCTCGGCGATGATTCTTGTCTTGCCCATCTTCTTGGCCAGCAGTATCTGTCCGATGGTGTTGTTGATCTTGTGGGCACCCGTATGGTTCAGGTCCTCACGCTTCAGATACAGGTGGCAACCGTACTTCTCGCTCATCCTCCTGGCGTAGTAGAGGGGCGACGGGCGCCCCACATAGTCTCTGAGCAGGGCAGCATACTCGTCCTGAAACTCCTTGGTCTCCAGGATGTCGAGATACTGTTTTCTGAGGTTCTCTACTGTGGCATACAGTATTTCCGGTACGTATGCCCCGCCATATTCTCCGTAAAAACCTTTGTCGTCAACCAAATAGCTTTTCATGTGTGTATGTTGTTTTCTTTCAGTTCTGTATGTTGTCTTAAACAAACCAGGCCCGCCGTTGACCGACGAGCCTGATGGATGGTATGCTGTGAACAATATATATACGGCAACTTAACTCGCGGTTGTTTCTAACTCCGAGCGGTGCCACCAAAATATGCTGTTCATCTGTTTCATGTGCATCTATTGTTTCTTTTCGTTGGCAAAAGTAGGCAATTAGTTTTAAACTGCAAAATATTTTCACGAAAAAATGACGGATTGTATCGTTTACCGGATTGTAACGGCTTCGTATCCTCCTTTTGACCGTTTTGTAGTCTTGTTGTAATGTGAAGGCAGTTACTTTGCACCCGAAAACAAAAGACTGTTATTTTATGGACATTACATTCGAATCCAAACGCGCCAAGCGCAACATGCTGATTATCCTTCTTGCGATAGCGGCATCCGTGTTACTGAATATCGCTGTTCACGCCCAGACTCCCGGAGAGTGGAGGACCATGAAGGGCGATGTCAACCTCTTTATCGCCAACGACCTCGGCCGCAACGGCTATTACGAGCAGAAGCCCGTTGCCGAACTGATGGGCGAAATGGCAGGGAGCATTGGTCCTGAGGCTGTTGTAGCAGCCGGCGACATCCATCACTTCGAAGGTGTGGCCTCGACACAAGACCCTCTTTGGATGACCAACTACGAGTTGATCTACTCTCATCCCGAACTTATGATTTCATGGTTGCCCGTTCTCGGCAATCACGAATACCGCGGCAACACGCAGGCGGTGCTCGACTACCGCAACGTGTCGCGCAGATGGACTATGGGCGGACGTTATTATACTAAGGTGTATGAAGACAATGGTGTCAGCGTCAGATTAGTGCTCATCGACACCACTCCGCTCATCAACCGCTATCACCACAGCGCCACCTATCCCGACGTCGATGCACAGGATGTGGATGCCCAGTTGGCATGGATAGATAAGACCCTCGGCGAGGCCAAGGAGGATTGGGTCATCGTGGTGGGCCATCACCCCATGTATGCACAGACCAAGAAGGATATCATCGAACAGACGGATATGCAGGCACAACTGCTTCCCATTCTGCAACGCCACCGGCAAAAGGTTGCGATGTACGTATGCGGACATATCCACAACTTCCAGCATATCCGCCGCGGCGCCGACGGTATCGACTATGTGGTCAACTCCTCCGCCTCGTTGGCCCGCAAGGTGAGTCCTGTCGAGGGCACCCTGTTCTGCTCTCTCTCCGAGGGCTTCTCGGTGGTCAGCGCCACCAAGCAAAAGCTCTGCCTCTATATGATTGACAAGGCGGGAAATGTTATACATAAGGTTGAGAGATTGAAATGAGAACACTGTTGATGTTGCTGTCTTTCCTGCTCCTGTTTCAGCACGTGGAGGCAAGACTCGTCAAGGGAAAGATCAAAGACCTGCAATCAGGTGAGGAGATCATCGGCGCGCTGGTGATGGTCAAGGGCGTGAAGTCAAAGGGAACAGCCACAGGACTCGACGGCAGTTTCCAGCTGCAGCTCAACCGCCTTCCCTGTACCCTCGTATGCACCTGTATCGGTTACAAGGCGAAGGAGATTACGGTGAGCGACAGCGACAACGATCTCAGGATTGACATGGAGGCAGATGCCGTGGCGCTGGGAGAGGTGGTCATCGTGGCTGAGAATACGGGATGCTCGGAGGTGGGCGCCCGCGACCTTGAACGCCAGTCGCTCAATGTGGTCAACGTGATGAGTGCCAAGGCTATCGAACTCTCACCCGACCTCACCGTGGCCAACGTCATCCAGCGTATGAGCGGCGTGACGATGGAGCGCAACAGCTCGGGCGAGGGACAGTATGCCATCCTGCGTGGAATGGACAAACGCTACAACTACACCCTCGTCAACGGATTGAAGATTCCAAGTCCTGACAGCAAGAACCGTTTTGTGCCGCTCGACATCTTTCCTTCCGAACTGCTCGACCGTCTCGAAGTGACCAAGTCGCTCACTGCCGATATGGAGGGCGACGGCATCGGAGGTGCAGTGAACATGGTGATGAAGGATGCTCCCCAGCAGCGGCTGCTCACCGTGAACGTGCAGACGGGTTACAATACCCATTTCCTTAACAATGATTTTCAGTCGTTTGCCCATGGCGACATTGTCAAGGACAGCCCTAACGAACGCTATGGCAACGGCTATCCTACCGACGAGAGCGACTTCTCGATGAAGAGCCTTCGCGTGAAGCAACGCAAACCGCTGCCCGACATTGCAGCCGGCTTCGCATACGGCGACCGCTTCTTCGACAATCATCTCGGTCTTATGGCTGCCCTCAGTTTCCGCAATGCCAACAAGGGAAAGACGAGCGACATGTATGACTCCACCGCCGACAACGACGGCATACAGCGTGTCACCAACCGCTATTTCTCTGAAAACCAGACAAGGCTGGGCGCTCATCTCAAACTCGACTACTACATCACGCAGAAGCATAAGGTGGCGCTTTATGGCGGATACATGGATTTTCGCAATGCACAGGTGCGCGATGCCTTCAGTGAGAATGACGAGACCATCCGATTGAGATGGCAACGCCAATCGATTGCCAATGTCTCGCTCCTCGGCGAGCATAAACTGCTCAACCGCGACGCCCTCACCATCAAGTGGGGAGCCAACATTGCCGAGGCAAGGCAGCAAACTCCCGACAACACGCAGATACAACTTAACAACAACAGCGGCGCCACATCCGTATGGGTGAACAAGAATGTGGGTGCCATACGCCGCTGGGAGCACAATTCCGACCGCGACATTGCGGGACATCTCGACCTCTCGTATCTGCTAAAGCTCGGCAACCGCTCTCTCGACATTGCCGCAGGAGGCATGTATCGCGACAAGAAGCGCAACAGCTTCTACCACGAATACACCTTCCAACCCTATGATGCAGGCAAGGAGTCGCCCTACGACCAGTTTAAGGACAAGGATTGGACAAACTACGACGAGATTTCCTTTCGTCTGAAGAGCTACAGCCTTACCGATCCGATGAACTACGACGCCACGGAGCGCATAGGTGCGGGATATGGCAAGCTGACTTTCAATGCAGGCAAGTGGCAGGTGGTGGCAGGATTGCGCGCAGAACACACCAATCAGGGCTACACCCTCTTCCATGCCACTGAGGGCAATGCCAACCAAGGAGAGCAGAACTATACCGACCTTCTGCCCGATGCTCATGTCAAATGGAACGTGCACAGAAATGCCAACCTCCGCCTTTCCTATTACAAGGCCATCAACCGACCGAGCTTCTTTGAGATAGTGCCTTACCACATCATCAATGAGGATTACAACGAATGTGGAAATCCGGAGCTGCAACACACCGTGGCACACAACTTCGACCTGCGTTATGAGTATTTCCCCAGACAGAGCGAACAGTTCATGGTGTGTGTGTTCTATAAGGATATCCACGACCCAATAGAATATGGTATGACTGCCATCGGACAGGAAACGTTCTATACCTCTGGAAACTATGGCAATGCCACCAACTGGGGCGTGGAGATAGATGTGATGAAATACTTCAACTGGTTTGGCATCAAGGCCAATTATACCTACACCCACTCGAAAATCACCACCACCAAACTGCAAGAACTGACGGCGGCCGATGGCAGTATATACACCGAACATGCCGACCAGAGCCGTCCGCTCTTCGGTCAGGCAGCCCACGTCTTCAACTGCTCGCTGCTCTTCAAGGATGCCAAGCGGGGATGGGATGCACAGATAGCTGCCTCATACACGGGTAAGCGCATTGCCGTTATCGAACGCTTCTATGAGAACGACCGTTGGGATGCCCCTCTTGTTCAGCTCGATGCGAGTGTGGAGAAGAAGTTCAAGTGCGGCTTGAGTGTATTTGCCAAGGCCCAGAACCTGCTCAACTCGTCGCTCATCCGCTACTACAATGCCAACGATCGCAATGCCACGCTCCAGAATGTGCGCAGATACGACGGAGGCGTGGTGGAGCGCGAGGAAAAGAACGGGATAAGCCTCACGGCTGGAGTGAGGTGGAAACTTTAGGAATTATGTAAAATTTAAATAGACTGA
Organism: uncultured Prevotella sp.; assembly: GCA_945830055.1. Taxonomy (GTDB): domain Bacteria; phylum Bacteroidota; class Bacteroidia; order Bacteroidales; family Bacteroidaceae; genus Prevotella. Next base: position 2,008 of record CALZXH010000003.1, on the reverse strand, counting down.
TTATGAAAAAATTATTTGGATTTTTGGCTGCAATGGCAATAACAATTATGCCTGCAGCGACAATGACATCTTGCAGCAGCGATGACGATTCTGCTGATGTGACTCTCAGCAAGTTTACAATCGACCAGACAGCGGCTACGCTCACTCCGGGTGAGATACTCAGCGTGACAGCCCAGTTCTTCCCCGATAACGTGAAGGACAAGACCGTCACATGGACTTCCTCCGACGAGGCTGTCGCTACCGTTGCCAATGGCGTGGTGACAGCCCTCAAGCCCGGCACTGCCACCATCACCGCCACACCGTCGGCCATGCCGTCGCTGGCAAAAACACTCAGCATCAGTGTCAGCAACAAGGCCATGAAAGCATCGGGCGAGGTGAGCGGCACATGGGAAGCCTATACCACTGTCACCGTGACAGGTCAGCTGAAGGTACCTGCTGGCAAGAGCCTTACCATCGAGGAGGGCGTAGAGGTTATCTTCAATTCGTCTGATGCCTCGGGAGCCGGTATCGAGTTCACCGTGGATGGCAATATCTATTGCCGTGGCAAGGCCGAAGCACCCATTATCTTCTCTGTTCCGGCAAATGAGCGCAAGTATTCCAACGTCACCGATTGCAAGAATCTGTGGGGAGGTTTCATGCTCAACAACACTGCTGCTGATGCCGAGGCTCTGTTTGACAACTGTATCATTGAATATGCGGGAAGTGCGATGATCGAGACCTCTCCCTCCGTCACCTCGGGTATTTACACCGCCGGTGAGGATTACGGTGTGCAGATAACCACCGGTCCGCAGTTCAAGGGTTCGTTGGTTGTCACCAACTGCACCATCCGCAACGGATTTGCCGACGGTATCTATATGCAGGGCGGAAATGCCATCATCACCCACAACACCTTCTCGGGCAACGGGGCCACAGGCGGTGAGGCAGTCAACGTGAAGGCAGGAACAAGCACCGTCATTGCGTACAACGTGATGTACAGTCCCAACACCAATGGTCTGAAGCTCTCCAGTTCCGGGCAGGACGATGCAGCCGGTCGCTCCCAGGCCAAGTGTGTGGCATACAACAATACCATCATCAATGCAGGATGGCGTCGCGACGGCACCAAGGGCGGTTGCATCTACGTTGAGAAGAACATCCTCGTCAACTTGTTCAACAACCTCATGGTCAACTGTAAGTATCGCGCCCAGGCTCCCAAGTGGGGCACTCCGGGAGTGAAAGATGGATGCGACGACAAGTCGGTCATCGACTACAACTGCTATGCCGCCGGCAGCATCGTCAGCGCGTTGCAGCAGGACATCGACGACAAGACCACCGTTCCCTACCTCAACTATGTCTCCAACAAGAACTACGCCGATGCTGTGGATGCCCACAGTCTGATAGCCAAGTCGGCCAACGACCTCGGGGTGAAGTTCACCAACTATCCCCTCGACACCAACAAGCTCGACAATGCCGACTATGACCCGTCGTGGGATTTCACCGCCACCTCTCTGCCCGACGGAGCCACCGACGGCACGGGCCTCACCTCGATAGTGAAGACCTCCCTCAGCGTGGGCGGCAAGACCTATACCGCCGATGCTCCCCAGAAGTTCTTCGGAGCCAAGAAATAGGCATCTTCCATCATAGATTTATTCAGTAGCCGAGAAGGGTGCCCTCACGGGATAAGTGAGGCACCCTTCTTCAGGCACGGAGGCCATGTAATCCGTGTTTTCCGTGCATAAAAAGTAATAGGCTGCGCCTTAAAAATCCGTGTAATCCGTGCCTAAAATACTTCCTGCTGTCCTGTTAACAGAACCTACCTGAATAAAGCCTCTATCTCCTCTTCTGTCAAACCAATCATCTCAGAAATATCAGCTACGGAGAATCCTTTTGACTTCATTTTTCGGGCGATTTCAATTGTTTTTTCCGCTTGTCCTTCCGCACGCCCTTCTGCACGCCCTTCTGCACGTCCTTTCTCCAGTCCTTCTGCACGTCCTTCCGCACGCCCTTTCTCCAGTCCTTCTGCACGACCTTT
>CALZXH010000002.1 GCA_945830055.1 uncultured Prevotella sp. | reverse complement strand
CTTTGCGGTCGAGACCGCTGAGTTCTGCGATTTTACCTGCGTTGAGAGGCTGGCCAGCCTCTTTCATTGTAGTCAATACTTTTTCTTTTGCTTCCATTGTTTTAAAATTTTAATTGGTAAAATATTAAACTGTTATATTATCTCATTTCAAAGCCTTGCCGTCCGAGAACGCCTGTCCTATTTCCATGCGTCCGTATTTCAGTTCATCCCCATTGGCATCATACTGTTTGCGCTTGCCTGTGGGAGGCGCTGTGAGCATGATGCGCACTATAACCGTACGCGACATGCTTCGCTCTACCGCAGCATCGAATGCGTCCATGTGATGAGGCAGGAAACGTTGGCAGATAGCCCGGAGCGCCTCCCGTTTTTCAGTGTCATCAGAAACAATCTCTGCCTTTCCAAATGCTATGGCAGATTTGAATTCCAATGTAAAACTGCCATCTTTAGGTCCAACTGTGGGCTTGCATTTGCTCACAGCGGTCAGGCACACATGAGGATTGTTCTGCAGTATATCCAATTTCTTTCCTTCAGTGGCACAATGGAAATAAAACGTGTTCTCGTCGGTGCGGGCCAGAGACAGCGGAACGGAATAGGGCATTCCGTTGACATCGGTCATACTGACTGTTATATAGGGGGCCTTGTCCATCACTTCAAGCGCCCATGCGGCATCCATCTCTCTGCTTTTCTTTCTCATTGGATATTAATATTACGTGGGATTAAGAATCATGCGATGCCAAGCAGTTCTATCTCGAAGATGAGCGTAGAACCTCCAGGAATACCTGGCTGCGAAAACTTGCCATAACCCATCTCGGCTGGTATATAGACCTCCCATTTATCACCCACACACATCTGCTGCATGGCGATGATCCATCCTTCTATGAGGTCACAGAGTCGGATTGCCAACGGAGCACCTCCTCGACTGCTGTCAAACTTCTTGCCATTGATGGTACGTCCCGTGTAATGAGCAGTGACTATACTTCGAGGTGTAGGATGATTGCCATCAGCTTTGCCCTCTGTCAACACCTTATAATATATACCTTTGGGGAGCGGCTTCACACCCTCTTCCTGTGCCTTGGCAGAAAGCCATTCTTTGTTGGCTTGCGCATATTCTCTTTTGTTCATACTAAACTATTCTGTTAATGTCCAACCATTATCTCCGTGGTAAATCATCTGTCGGGTCTATCTTAAGAACATCACTGCTTCTAAGATTGTTCACCTGTTTTGCAAAGATAATGTGTTTTTTCTTCTTTCCCTCTATTTGCATTAACTTTATTGCCTGCATTGTGTATTATAAAGGTAATATAACGTAAGTTCGACGAATTCAGAACAAAGTGAGTTGTGTATCTAATGTACGTTGGACATTGATACACGGCTTCATTGGAAACACACAATAAGCCGCAATAGCACCAAGCAAGTTTACTATGAAGTTTTCAAAGCATCTGTGTCTAGAATGCTCCACCTGTGCGATGTTCTTCAGTTCGTCATTTACGGTTTCTATGATTGCTCTCTTTCTAAGGAGCAACTGGTCTGACACACTCATCAGTGCTCCTTTCATGTTGCTTTTAAGTTTGGTGATGAGTTGTATTCCATCCACGAACAGCCTTTGGAAAAGATTCTTGCCGATATATCCTTTGTCTGCGACCAGTTTGCCATAGATGAACTCAACGAAAGACTTGTATTCCAATGGCTTCCTGTCATCCACATCTCCTGGAGTTATCATAAAGTTCAGCAGTTCGCCCTTCTCGTTGCAAATAAGATGCAGTTTGAAACCGAAGAACCATCCTATAGAGCATTTGCCCCTTTGGACTAAGCCCTTGAAGACCTTATGGATATGTATCCTCTGGTTCCTGCGTACCCTCAGAGGTGTGCTGTTCACAAAACTTATGCCTGTGCATTTTCCAAGCAGCATCTTCTTGATGAAAAGGGCAAGAGGGAGTGCCACCTCTTTCTCAAGTTCTACAAAACGGTTGTACGAGACAACATTCGGGAACAGATGACGCATGTGCTTGCTGACTTTCTCCAGATAGAAATGCTTCAGACAGCGGTAGCCTGAATCATGAAACAGCAGCATGATTAGCATGATTTCTGCCTTCGACATCGTGGAATCACGGTGATATTTCCTCTTATTAACCGGTTGTAGTGTGTATTTTGCCATCATGGAATCAAAAAACTTGCAAAAGTCATCTGCCATACAAAATAATTCTGTAACTTTGTCCTCGGTGATTATAGCGATTTTTGTTTGTAATTCTTTGTAATTCAGCACTATAAAGTTACAACAAATTTCGCTAATCACCAAATTTACAGATACTTATATTTCGTCGAACTCACGTTATTTTATATTCATCAAATTTTTCATGTACTATTTGTGTGCGGAATGATATTATTTTCGTAAATTTGCATAAAATAATGTTGCATTCTGCAACTGTCTAATCTTAGAAAAACGTAAGTAATGTTGAAATTTATATCCTTTGGTAGCGGTAGTAGCGGCAACTGCTATTTGTTGTTTACCCAGACCGAAGGGTTGATGATAGATGCCGGGATTGGTATCAGGGCTATAAAGAAGTATTTCAGAGAATACGGACTGAGTCTGCCGGTTGTCAAGCAGATACTTGTGACTCATGACCATGCCGACCACATAAAGGCTGTGGGCTACCTGAGTGAGAATTTGCGCTTGCCGGTGTATGCTACCAAGGCTGTTCATGCAGGAATAGACCGAAACTATTGTGTGCACAAGAAGGTGCCGCTGGCCAACAGACATTCTGTGGTTCCGGGAGAAACATACGAGATGGGCGGTTTCCGGGTGACGCCTTTTAAAGTACCGCATGACAGTTTGGAGAATCTGGGATATTTTGTGCAGGTGGAAGATGCCTCGTTCTGTCTAATCACAGATGCTGGTTGTGTGACCGATGAAATGAAAGGGTACATCCACAAGGCTGATTATCTGGTGATAGAATCTAATTATGATGAACAGATGCTGCAAACCGGGCCGTATCCTGAGTATCTGAAAAGACGGATATTAGGAAACAATGGACATCTGAGCAATCGTGATTGTGCCTATACCGTGGTGGACAACAAGGGAGAGAACCTGAAGAAAATATGGCTCTGTCATCTGAGTGAGGAGAATAATCATCCGGAATTGGCGTTGAAGACAATGGAACTTTCATTGAAACAGTCTGCGCTAGGGAAGGTACCAGAGGTGTACGTATTGAAAAGGAAGGTGCCTACTGGCATTTTTGAATTGAAATAAGTGGTGATATGAAGATAACAGCTGAGCAATTGAAGGCGCGCATGGGAGTGGAAAAACTGACACCCATGCAGACGGAAACGGGTAACGCCATGCAGAGCGGTGAGCCCAATATCGTTGTGCTGTCGCCTACAGGTTCCGGCAAAACGCTGGCATATCTCCTTCCGATAGTCCAGAATATCGATGTCGCCCAGGAGGAAGTGCAGGCTGTTGTGGTACTGCCTACAAGAGAGTTGGCATTGCAGTCCCAACAGGTGTTGGCGGCATTGGACAGGCAAGTGCGTTCGCAGTGCTGCTACGGAGGACGCCCCACTATGGAGGAACACCGTGAGATAATGAAGAAGATGCCTCAGGTGGTATTCGGGACTCCCGGACGCTTGAACGACCATATCGCTAAAGGCAATTTCTCGGTTTATCATATACGGAGGCTTGTTATTGACGAGTATGACAAGTGTTTGGAGATGGGATTCAGAGATGAGTTGTCTATGCTTGTCAAGAGTTTGCCGGGAATCCGGCAAAAGGTGTTGCTTTCTGCCACTGATTCCCAGGAAATCCCGTTCCTGTTTGGTAACAAGCCGTATCATATTGTTGACTATTCCCAATCGGAAGAAAAAGATGAGCGGATACGGATTTACGAGTTGCGAAGTGAGGTGAAGGACAAGCTCGAACTGTTGGGCAAACTGCTCTGTACATTCGGCAATGACAGTTGTATCGTGTTCCTGAATTATCGGGATAGTGTGGCAAGGGTTTCCTCTTACCTCAAGGATGAGGGATTCTCGGTGGTTTCATATCATGGCGGTATGGAACAGGAGGAAAGGGAACAGGCGTTTGCCACTTTCAGAAACAGTTCTGCCTCTGTCCTGGTAGCCACTGATATTGCCTCCCGCGGTATTGACATTCCCGAAGTGAAATATGTAGTGCATTACCATCTCCCGCAGAATGAGGTGGCTTATACCCATAGGGTAGGGCGTACGGCAAGATGGGAACGCACGGGAGAAACATTCTTTGTGCTGGGACCGGATGAACATATTCCCGACTTCGTGACGACGGAAGCAACGGCTTATACCCTGCCTGACCATGTTCCGGCGCCAGTAGCCCCAAAAATGGCTACATTATATATAGGTAAGGGCAAGATGGACAAGATAAGCAAGGGTGATATAGTGGGTTTCCTGTGCAAAATAGGAGGACTGAACGGTACGGATATCGGAAACATAGAAATCAAGGAAAGATATACCTATGTGGCAGTGAACTACAAAAAACATAAAAGTGTGATAAGGGCTGCCAACGGAGAGAAAATAAAGAACAAGAAAACAGTCGTTGAAACTGTCAAATAGACAAAAATAACGCCGTTTTTCTATGTTTATGCTAAAATGTTTGGCTAAATAAAAATAAAACTGTAACTTCGCAGGCGTTTTTTATCACATTGGAGAATATACTGAAATAACGAAATTATTGAAATATTAACCGTGGCGTGGAGTTCAATACAATACGCCCTAAAAAGACAATCAAATGAAGAAGTACAACTTTAATGCAGGTCCGTCAATGCTTCCTCGGGAAGTGATTGAAAACACAGCAAAACAGTGTTTAGACTTCAACGGCTCGGGACTTTCACTGATGGAAATCAGTCACCGTGCCAAGGATTTTCAACCCGTTGTAGATGAGGCTGTCGCTCTTATCAAAGAGTTGCTTCAGGTGCCCGAGGGCTATTCCGTGGTGTTCCTGGGAGGTGGCGCATCGTTGGAGTTCTGCATGATACCTTATAACTTCCTTATCAAAAAGGCTGCCTATCTGAATACCGGTACATGGGCAAAGAAGGCAATGAAAGAGGCCAAACTCTTTGGCGAAGTGGTGGAAGTGGCTTCTTCAGCAGACGCCAATTATACCTTTATCCCCAAAGGATGGACTTGCCCCACAGATGTGGATTATCTGCATATCACGACCAACAATACTATCTATGGTACGGAAATCAGGGAGGACATGGATGTGCCCGTAAGACTGATTGCTGACATGTCATCTGATATTTTCAGCCGTCCTATCGACGTGAAGAAGTATGACTGCATTTATGCCGGTGCACAGAAGAATCTTGCCATGGCAGGTGTGACTCTCGTCATCGTGAAGGATGACTGTCTTGGCAAAGCCCCCCGCACTATTCCTACCATGCTTGACTACCGTACGCATGTGGAGAAGGGCTCCATGTTCAACACTCCTCCGGTAGTGCCCATCTATTCAGCTCTGGAAACTCTGCGCTGGATTAAGAAGAACGGTGGTGTGGAGGCTATGGACAAGTTGGCTCTGCAGAGGGCTGAAATCCTCTATTCTGAGATCGACAGAAACAAGTTGTTCAGAGGAACCGTGAAGGAAGAGGACCGCTCGGTAATGAACATCTGCTTCGTGATGAACGATGAGTATGCAGAACTGGAAAAACCGTTCTTTGAATATGCCACATCCAAGGGTATGGTGGGTATCAAAGGCCACCGCTCTGTGGGTGGATTCAGAGCCAGTTGCTATAATGCTCAGACCATCGAGGGCGTGAACGCACTGGTGGCATGTATGCAGGAGTTTGAAAAGAACCATTGATGCACAACGGTGCTTGACTGTTTTGGTTACTGCAATATAAGGGAGTGACGGTTGCGTCACTCCTATAATATAATTAGAAGAACATAAAATCAACGTAACATGAAAGTATTAGTGGCTACGGAAAAGCCTTTTGCCCCTGCCGCTGTCAAGGGTATAAAGGAAGAAATAGAGAAAGCTGGCAATGAACTGGTATTGCTGGAGAAATATACAGAAAAGAGCGAACTGCTCGAGGCTGTCAAGGAGGTGGATGCTCTGATTATCCGTTCAGACAAGGTGGATGCCGAGGTTTTGGATGCAGCCAAATCACTTAAAATTGTGGTACGTGCAGGTGCAGGTTATGACAATATTGACCTGGCTGCTGCCACTGCTCACCAGGTAGTGGCAGAAAACACTCCTGGACAGAACTCCAATGCTGTGGCAGAACTGGTGTTCGGCCTGCTCGTGTTTGCTGTACGCAACTTCTATAACGGCAAGGCAGGAACAGAACTGAAAGACAAGAAACTCGGTATTCTTGCATTCGGCAATGTGGGAAGAAATGTGGCACGTATTGCTGCTGGCTTTGGAATGGAGGTGTATGCCTACGATGCCTATTGTCCTAAAGAAGCAATCGAGAGCGCAGGTGTGAAGGCTGTTGACAGCCAGGAGGAATTGTTCGAGAAGTGTGATGTGGTCTCTCTCCATATCCCTGCCACTCCTGAGACAGTCAACAGTATCAATTATGCACTGGTGTCCAAGATGCCTAAGAACGGTGTCTTGGTGAATACGGCACGCAAAGAGGTAATCAACGAAGCTGAGTTGCTTAAATTGATGGCAGAGCGTACTGACCTGAAGTTCGTGACAGACATCAAACCCGACAGTTCCGACGAGTTCGCAGCTTTCGAAGGCCGCTATTTTACCACTCCCAAGAAGATGGGCGCACAGACTGCAGAGGCGAATACGAATGCGGGTATAGCAGCTGCCAAGCAGATCAACGCCTACTTCGCAACCGGTGATACGAAATTTCAAGTGAACAAATAATCAAAGTGTCAGTTCTATGGCAATCGTAAAACCATTTAAAGGCATACGCCCTCCCAAGGATTTGGTGGAAAAGGTGGAGTCCAGGCCTTACGACGTATTGGACTCAGAAGAAGCCCGTCAGGAAGCAGGCGACAACGAGATGAGTCTGTATCATATCATCAAACCGGAAATCGATTTTGAACCGGGAACGAGCGAATATGCTCCGGAGGTGTATGAGAAAGCCGCCGAAAACTTCAAGAAGTTCCAGGACAAAGGCTGGTTGGTGCAGGACGACAAAGAGATGTACTATATCTATGCCCAGACCATGAACGGGAAGACCCAGTATGGTCTGGTGGTCGGTGCCTATGTGGATGACTATATGAATGGTGTCATCAAGAAGCACGAACTTACCCGGAGGGACAAGGAAGAAGACAGAATGAAGCATGTGAGGGTGAATAATGCCAACATAGAACCTGTGTTTTTCGCCTATCCTGACAATGCCGTTCTCGATGAGCTGATTCGGAAATATGCTGTATTACAGCCCGAATATGACTTTATCGCTCCCATAGACGGATTCCGTCACCAGTTCTGGATTATCTCTGATGACAAGGATATAGCCACCATCACCGATGCCTTCAACAAGATGCCTACCCTGTATATTGCAGACGGGCACCATCGCTCTGCTGCAGCTGCGCTGGTTGGAGCAGAAAAGGCAAAACAGAATCCCAACCATACCGGCACTGAAGAGTATAATTACTTCATGGCTGTATGTTTCCAAGCCTCACAACTCACTATTCTCGACTACAACCGAGTGATTAAGGACTTGAACGGATTGGAGTCTGAGGCGTTCTTGGAAGCGTTGGGCAAAAACTTTGAGGTTTGCTGTAAGGGGGCTGAGGTGTATAAGCCACAGCATTTGCATGAGTTTTCCTTGTATCTTGATGGTCAATGGTACAGTCTGACGGCAAAGGAACATACCTATGCCAATGCCGACTCTATCGGAGTACTGGACGTGGACATCTCGAGCCGTCTGATATTGGATGAGATATTGGACATCAAGGATCTTAGAAGCAGCAAGCGCATTGACTTTGTCGGCGGTCTGAGAGGTCTGAATGAGCTGAAGCAAAGAGTAGATAGCGGAGAAATGCGTTGTGCGTTGGCTCTCTATCCGGTATCGATGCAGCAGATTATGGATATAGCCGACAGTGGCAAGATAATGCCGCCAAAGGCGACATGGTTTGAACCGAAATTGAGAAGCGGTCTGATTATACATAAACTTGATTGAATTGCACCGTCATATTTGCGATGATTGATGTATATAAGACCATAACGGATGAAATAGGCGAGGGATTTTACAGCGAGAAGCGAAGCAAGTTCCTCGCCTTTTCTCATCATGTCACTACCAAGGAGGAGGTGAAGGAAATCACTGAGCAATATAAGAAAAAGTACTATGACGCGCGTCATGTGTGCTGGGCTTATGTGCTGGGTGCTGAACGGACAGACTTCAGATGCAACGACGACGGTGAACCCAGCAGTACGGCAGGAAAACCCATCTTAGGACAGATTAACAGCAATGAACTGACGGATATCCTGATTGTGGTGGTGAGGTATTACGGAGGAATAAATCTTGGAACAAGTGGATTGATCGTTGCCTACAAAACAGCTGCATCGGATGCCATCAACCATTCTACGATTGAAGAAAGGATAGTTGAGCAGTTGGTTACCTTCGAGTTCCCGTACGTGATGATGAACAGCGTGATGAGAATCATCAAGGAGATGCAGCCAAGAATCGTGGAGCAGACCTTTGATAATACTTGTAACATGACACTGGCAATCAAAAAGACTGAGGCGGAACTGTTGAAAAAGAGATTGGATCATCTCGCCTTTGAATGATTTGTCTGAAATAGGGTAGGACTATGGCTGCACATAACGAATTAGGCAAATGGGGAGAACAGGTTGCGGTAGAGTATCTGCAGAAGAAAGGCTATCAGATTATGTTTCGTGACTGGAAAATCGGTCACCGTGATTTGGACATTATTGCAAAGAAAGACGATGTGGTAGTCATCTTGGAAGTAAGGACACGCCGCAACAACCATTTCGGAGATGCCGAAATGACCATTGACAGACAAAAAATCAAAAACATATGTATTGCCTCAAATGCCTTTGTGAAGCGTTTGAAGGTTGACAATGACATACGTTTTGACATTATTGCCATTACAGGCACGCCTGATACAGGTTATACCATCAACCACATTGAAGATGCTTTTAAACCTCATCTTTCCTGGTGGTGAAAAGCAATCCTATTTTTCTTTGATGATGCCGTGACGATAAGCGTACAGCAATTCTTTCAAGTCAACGATTTGCGCACGTAGTTCTTCACCCATGTCAGTATCGGCGACAAGCATCCTGTGTGCCGACATCTCTACAATCTGTGTAGTACTCTTGATATCAGTACACTTCTCTATGGCATCCCGGGCACTGGTGAACGGCTCATGCTGAACCAGTTGGAAACCTCGGCTGTGATATACCAGCGTGTAGCCTGCTATGCCTGTTTCCTTGTGGTATGCTTCACTGAAACCACCGTCAATTACCATAAGTTTTCCGTTGGCTTTAATGGGATTCTCTCCGCTGGAGGCGTGTACGGGAACATGCCCGTTGATGATATGCCTGTTCTCTCCCTTTACTCCAAAAGCATCCAGAATACGGTCGCATACGGTCTCGTCATCCCTCAGTTTGTAGTAATTGCCTTTCTCTTCCTTGAATGTATCCTTGTCGCTAAGAAAATATCTTTCGAAAGTAGCCATTTTCGATTTGTCGAACAGGGGACTGTCTTTTCCGCACCATAGATACAAAAAGTAGTCGATGGCGAATTTCCTTTCTTCTTTTTCTGTGTCGCTCTCAAATGCAGCCCGGATAGTTTGTCCGATTTGTTGCATAAGTGCTCTTCCGCTGTACCGTTCGCCCTTGTAAAGTTCCACCTCTTTCAACGATCCGTCATCATTAAGCGGAATGGAGGCATGATAGAGCAGGTTGCTGTTGTATATCGCATACATGCAGCCGTGGCTCAACAGGGCTCTGATGTGCTTGTGCAGTTTCTCGCTTACGGCAAAGGAATGGTGCAACTTCTGCATCAGTGTCTCCTCTTCTGCCGTGAGTTTGTTGGGGTTAGTCGGGTTAATCGTAGGAAAGTGGCACGACCTCATGTCGTATTCCTTTCCCTGTATCCTGCAAATGCCCTTTTGATAGTCTATACATTCCAAAAGGCATCTGTCGTCCATCTCCCATTCCTTTCTTCGTTTGAAGGTTTCTGCCTCCTTTTTGAACTGTATCACGCTGATGGCCTTGTGCATCTGGGCTATCAGGTATTTGTTCTTTTCGTCCATGTCTGTGTCTTTCAGCAATTTTGGCATGAACTCCAAGCAATCGTCATTCTTGTATGTTTCCATGGCGAAGGTGGCCAAGGGAACAAGGTTTATACCATATCCGTCTTCCAAGGTGGCAAGATTGGCATATCGTAGTGACAGGCGTAACACGTTACAAATGCAAGCGTCGTTTCCTGCACAGGCTCCCATCCACAGTATGTCGTGATTGCCCCACTGGATATCCCAACTGTGGTACTTCATCATTTCGTCCATGATGATGTGGGCACCGGGACCTCGGTCGTAGATGTCTCCCAAAATGTGGAGCTGGTCAATCGCCAGGCGTTGGATGACCCTTGCCAACGCAACAATGAAGTCATCAGCCCTGCCGGTGGAGATAATGGTGTCAACAATCACATTCACGTATGCTGTCTTGTTCGTATCATCAATACGCTCATGCAACAGTTCCTCAATGATGTAGGCAAAGTCTGCCGGAAGTGACTTCCTTACTTTAGAACGCGTGTATTTGCTGCTCACATCCCTGCACACCTTTACCAGTTGGTGGATAGTGATATGATACCAGTCCACAATGTCTTTTTCTGAAGCCTTGATCAGTTCCAATTTCTGCTCAGGATAGTAAATCAAGCTGCACATCTCCTTGATCTCCGTTTCCCGGATGGAGTTGCCGAACAGATCATTTACCTTGCGTTTGATGTTTCCTGAGGCATTCTTCAGTATATGCTGGAACGCCTCGCTCTCACCATGAATGTCTGCCAAAAAGTGCTCGGTACCTTTTGGCAGGTTGAGGATAGCCTCCAAATTGATAATCTCTGTACTTGCTGCAGCAATGGTAGGAAACGATTGGGACAACAAATTAAGATAGTGCATAGATATGTCTTGCTGTGTGGAATGTGCCTTTTTCATGTTGTTTGGAGCTAATTGATTAGAAGCTGAATCTTTTTTGTTAATCCGTTATATTTGCCGGGAACAGGCATAAAGCCTTCTTCCAGTGAGGTGTATTCTGCGAGTGCAGACATGAGTCCTTTGAATTCTTTTGTCTTTTTCTGTTCTTGTAATTCTTGCAGGAACTTATCCTCTTCCATGACAGAGAACCTAAGCAAATAAGCAAAATCGATGAGATGCCTGATGTTGAGTTGTCTGTCCTTGACCAATGTGAGAATCGCCAGGAAACATTCTGATACTATTTTGTTGTCTGCCCCCCTCTTCTGGTGAATCTGGGGATATTTTGCCTTTTCTGACTTCTTGTTCGCCACTTCTGTAGGGTAACATAGCAAGTCGCTGTCAGCTATATCTGGAGGTATGATTCCCAGTAGGTTACATCCAGTCTCAATGAGGTCTCTAATCTTTTCCTGAAAGGCATAGACGGTCAGTTTCTTCCATTCGCTCTCGTCTGTCTCTTTGACAGCGGCTCTTTCTTGCTCATTTATCCAGCGTATGTCATCTACCTGTGAAGCCTTGATGAGTATGCTCAATGCCAGCTTCGTGTTCTCCTTCATGATCTGACGGACGTGGCTGTTCTGCACCTTTTGATACACCTTCTCCAGCTTTTCACATACCTCTTCGTGGGTAATGGATGAGGTGACAAAGGGATTGAAAATCACTTCGATGCGGTTATTCCAGTCTAACTCCTGCAGTTTCTCCTTTTCGATATTCCCAAGCGCTATCACCGCGTATGCCTGTCTCATCACCCTTTTTTGGTATAGGATGATTCTCGGCAACTTGTGTTTCAGGTAGTGCTGGTTCAGAATCCAGGGGTCTAACTGCCCGTATGGAGTGTACACATAGCGTATGTTCCTCTTGGCGGCGAAGGCTGTGGCAATTCCGTTTTTCCAGTTCCAAGCTCCATACAGATGTATCAGTTCCGGTGGCTGGTTATGAATACTCTTTTTCAAATCCTTTAGTGACGTTACAACCTCAATATCCACATCCTTTCCCATGTTGGCTTGCAACATGGAAATGTATGTGGATATTGATTGACCTATACCGGTCTTGCTGTCAAAAGGATTGAAATGAAGTATCTTCATGATTTCATTGCCTTTTTATGGTTTCCACAGTGTGGAGGATGTCATTTACAGACTGTTGCTGCAATAGCCCTGTGGCAGTTTACGACAGTTGTATCCGGATGCCATGATTTCACCGTATGCGCCGGCAGACCTGATGGCAATAAGATCCCCTCTTTGTGTTTCGTTCAGTTCTATGTGTTTTGCAAAGACATCACTGGACTCGCAGATGGGGCCCACCACATCGTAGGTCTGTACGGGAGCGTCGCTTGAGATATTCTCTATCTTATGGTATGCCTGATAGAGGGCAGGGCGTATCAAGTCTGTCATACCCGCATCTACGATGGCAAATTGTTTGGCTACACCGCTCTTTACGTATAATGTGCGTGTGATCAGCGACCCGCATTGTGCCACTACCGAGCGTCCCAACTCAAAGTGCAACTCCTGTCCATCCCTTAGTTTGAGATATTTTGCATACGTCTTGAAATAAGAAGCGAAATCAGGTACAGGCACTCTGTTGGGGTGTGTGTAGTCGATACCCAGGCCTCCGCCCACATTGATGGTTTTCACCGTAATCTTGTTCTTCTCCAAAGTGGTCTCCAGTTCGTTGATCCTGTTGCAAAGACTTTCGAAGTCGCCCATGTCCAGGATCTGGGAACCGATATGGAAGTGCAGGCCTATGACCTCGATATTGGCACATTCTTTTGCCTTTTCAAACACATCCAGCATCTGCTCCATGGAAATGCCGAACTTGTTTTCAGCCAAACCGGTAGTGATGTTGGCATGGGTGTGCGCTCCGACATTGGGGTTGATTCTGAAGGCAATCTTTGCTGTTTTCCCCATTTTGCAGGCAATCTCGTTGATAACCCACATTTCGGCTTCGCTTTCCACATTAAAGCAGGCGATGTCGTTTTTCAAGCCGAGCTCAATCTCCCAGTCACTTTTGCCTACGCCGGCATATACGATTTTGGAACTGGGGAATCCGGCCTTCAATGATGCCTCTATCTCACCGCCGCTCACGCAGTCGGCTCCCAGCGAGGCATTGCAGATTACTTTCAGCAGTTCAGGGTTGGCATTCGCCTTGACGGCATAGTGCACATGGAAGTTGTCATATTTAGCGGCTTCCTCTTTGATGGCGTCAAGCGTCCGTTTCAGCAATTCCACATCGTAGTAATAGAACGGAGTCCTTATGTCTTTGAATTTCTCGATTGGAAATATTCCTTTCATGTCTGTATGTTTTTTTTGTATTTTGGTTTGTGTCGTAATAGGATTATTCTTGGTTGAAGAGGGTCTTGCTCAAGCTTTGGAGAGCCTTTTTCTTGTCGCTCTCTTTGATGAGGAAGGAGATGTTGTAGTTGGAACCTCCATACGAAATCATGCGCACAGGGATGTTCTTCATCGCCTCCGTTGCCAGGGTCTCAAAACCGATGTTGCTCCAATCCAGGTCACCCACCACGCAGATGATACACATGTCCTCGTCCACAGTCACGGTACCGTACTTCTTGAGCTCATCCACGATTTCGTGCAAATGAGTCTTGTTGTCGATGCTCATCGAAACCCCCACTTCCGAGGTACATACCATATCGATGGCGGTCTGGTTGCTCTCGAAAATCTCGAACACCTTCCTCAAGAACCCTGTCGCCAAAAGCATTCTGCTGCTTTTTATCTTGATGGCAGTAATGTTGTCTTTAGCCGCAACCGCCTTGATCTTGCCTTTTTCTGTAGTGTTGCTGATGGTGGTTCCCTCTGCCTCAGGGTCCATGGTGTTGAGCAGTTTCACGGGAATACCTGCGTATTTGGCAGGTTGTACGCAAGTGGGATGCAATATCTTCGCTCCGAAATATGCCAGTTCTGCAGCCTCCTCGAAGTGCAGCTGGTGAACAGGCGATGTGTTGTCAACCACTCGTGGGTCGTTGTTGTGCATACCGTCAATGTCAGTCCAAATCTGTATCTCGCTTGCGTTGATGGCTGCGCCGATGAGCGAAGCGGTATAATCGCTGCCACCGCGTTGCAGATTATCTATTTCTCCGTATGCGTTCCGGCAGATAAATCCTTGGGTTACCAGCACCTGAACATCCTTGTGCTCTTCCAGCACAGCGTTCAGTTTGTTCTTGATATAGATGGGGTCGGGATCCGAGTTCTTGTCCGTCCTCATGAAGTCGAGTGCAGAAACCAGGGCAACGTTATAGCCTTGTTCCTTCATGTAGTTCGTCACCATGTTGGTACTCAATATCTCGCCCTGAGCTACAATGTTTTTCTCCTCAAAACTTGTAAACAGTTCCTTGGTGAACGAGCGAAGATAGGTGAAAATCTCACGGATGAAATTCTTGGTTTCGTTTTTCCATTGGTCGGTGGAGTACAGCTCTTCCACATGCTGGAGATACTTCTCTTCCAGTCTGTTGATGATTTCATTGGCTCCGTCAGTGTTCTTCTTGTACAGGTAGTTGGATATCTCAAGCAGGGAATTGGTGGTGCCTGACATGGCAGATAATACCAAGAACACTTTTTCTTCTGATGCGGTGACCAGTTTTGTTACATTTTGCATTCTGACGGGCGAACCTACAGATGTTCCGCCGAATTTCATTACTTTCATAGTGGTATGTATTTATTATTTTTTATTTCTCGGTTATGTTTGCTTCTTCCGTTTGTTGGCTCTCTTGCCCGCTGACTTCCTCCAGATGTCCGTCTTCACAGCGGTAAATGATGCCCTGGTACTTTTTGATGATACCAAGATTGTGGGTTGACATGATGACGGCGGTACCTGTCTGGGAAATCTCTCGCAATAAGGCAACAATGCCGTCGGCTGTTTCTGGGTCCAGATTGCCCGTCGGCTCGTCGGCTATGATCAGTTGAGGGTTGTTGAGCAGGGCGCGCGCGATGGCGATACGCTGCTGTTCTCCGCCCGACAGTTCATGTGGCAGGGCATCCTTTTTGTCCGTCATCCCTACATCCGTCAGCACCTCGTCAATCCGTTTCTCTATCGACTCCTTTGTCTTCCAGCCTGTTGCCTTGAGCACGAATCTCAGGTTCTGGTAAACGGTCTTCTCGTTCAGCAGTTTGAAGTCCTGGAATATGATACCCATCTTTCTGCGCAAGGGCGGCACATGCTTTCTGCGTAGTTTCACGATGTTCTGACCGAAAACCATCGCCTCGTCCGCCTCCTCTATATCCAGTTCCAGATAGAGTGTCTTCAAAAGCGATGACTTGCCCGAACCGACCCGTCCTATCAGATAGATAAATTCACCCTCATCCACATGGAAGTGAACGTTCTTGAGAGTCAGTTCCCCGGTCTCTTGATAGATATTGACGTTTTTGTAACTAATGAGTGACATTTTGGAAGACAATATTTTAAATGGTTCCTTTGTCCGTGAAAACGAGATGAACCGGCAGCTTAATGCTTGTGCCAGTTTGGGTCATGTCTCACTTGCAGTTCTTTTGCCAGGTCTTCAATTCTCAGCCCTTTTTCCGTCAGCAATACGATGAGATGATACAGCATGTCCGACCCCTCGTATACCAGTCGTTCGTTGGTACCGTTACATGCCTCGATCACAGCCTCCAGCGCTTCTTCTCCTACCTTCTGCGCCATTCTGTTCAGTCCGTCCTTAAACAGCGATGTGGTATAGCTGCCTTCAGGCATCTCTTCTTTCCTTTTGTAGATGAAATCCTGCAATGCGCTGAGAAAGAGCAGAGGATTAGACCCGTTGGTTTCTCCCCAGCAGGTGTCTGTCCCGGTGTGGCAGGTCGGACCGGTGGGGTGTACCTTTACAAGCAGGGTATCGTTGTCGCAGTCCGCTTTCAGATCCACCAGGTTCAGATAGTTTCCCGATGTTTCGCCCTTGGTCCACAGACATTGGCGGGTACGGCTATAGAAAGTCACTTTTTTCGTTTTCAATGTGAGGTCCAGCGCTTCTTGGTTCATGTAGCCCAGCATCAGCACCTTGTTCGTCTCGGCATCTTGTATGATAGCGGGTACAAGTCCGCTGCCTTTTTCAAAATTTATATTCATAATGGTATGTTTGTCAGTTTAGTCAATCTTTCAGCATCTTACTGTGATGTTTTCGGCTTTCAGATACTGTTTCAAGTCACGGATGTTTATTTCTCCAAAATGGAATACGCTGGCTGCCAGGGCGGCATCGGCATGTCCTAAAGTAAAGGCATCCCTGAAATGCTCCTTGGTTCCTGCTCCTCCGCTGGCAATGACCGGGATGGAAAGGCTCTCAGCCAGTAGGGCGAGTGCGTCGTTGGCATATCCTTCCTTCACACCGTCGTGGTCCATACTGGTGAACAGTATTTCTCCGGCGCCACGTTGCTCAGCCTCCTTAGCCCATGCCAGCAGTTTCTTGTCGGTACGTATTCTTCCGCCGTTCAGATAACAGTACCACTCTCCGTCGTCGTATCGCGCGTCGATGGCACAGACACATACCTGACTGCCAAACCGTGCGCTTATCTGGTCAATGAGTTCCGGATGCCTGATGGCGGCGCTGTTCACGCTCACCTTGTCGGCTCCTGCATAGAGCAGCCGTTCCACATCCTCAATCTCATGTATTCCGCCACCCACGGTGAACGGTATATTGATTTCTTTCGCCACCCTTTCCACCATATTGGTGAAGGTCTTTCTTCCCTCGTGGCTTGCCGTAATATCCAGGAATACAAGTTCGTCGGCACCGGAGGCGCTGTATATCTTCCCCAGTTCAACGGGGTCGCCGGCCTTCCGCAACTGCACAAAGTTGATTCCTTTGACAGTCTCACCGTCCTTGACATCCAAACATGGAATTATTCTCTTTGCCAATCCCATAATTCTGATACGTTTATTTTGCCTTCATAATAAGCCTTGCCGAACACCACCGCCGGAATGCCGAGCGCATCCAAACGGGTGATATCCTGATTACATGAGATGCCGCCGCTTGCGATGAGATGGATGGAGGGGAATCTTCTCATGATTTCCTCATACAGGTCAAATGCCGGACCGCCCATCATGCCGTCTTTCGATATGTCTGTACAGAGCACGTTTCTGATGCCCAGACCAATGTAATACTGTAAAAAAGAGAACAGGTCTTCGGTGGAGTCCTCCTTCCATCCGTTGACCGATATCTTCCCGTTGCGCACGTCTGCTCCCAGGATAATCCTGTCAGCCTCATACCGGTCAATCCATTTCCGGAACAGCGGCTTGTCGGTCACGGCTATGGAGCCTACCGTCACCATGGCTGCTCCGCTGGCGAAGGCCGTCTCTATGTCTTCATCGGTTTTTATACCGCCGCCGAAATCTACCGTCAGTTCTGTCTTTGAGGTAATCTCCTTGAGTATGTGGTGGTTGACGATATGTTTGGATTTAGCCCCGTCAAGATCTACAACGTGCAGGCGTTTGAAGCCCGCAGCCTGCAGCTCTACGGCTATATCTACGGGGTTGTCGCCATACACCACTTTGCTTGCGTAGTCGCCGTTGGACAGTCTTACGCATTTCCCTTCTATAATATCTATGGCAGGAATGAGTTCAATCATAAGTCAAGGAAGTTTTTGAGGATGATTTCTCCAATTTCCCCGCTTTTTTCCGGGTGAAACTGCGTGGCGTAGAAGTTGTCTTTCTGTATGGCGGCGCTGTACGGAAGAATGTAGTCCGTGGTTGCTATGGTATGCCGGTTTACAGGTACATAATAGCTGTGTACAAAATATACGAACGGCTCTGATTTGCCGTCGTCCAGGCCTTTGAAAAGGTCTGTCTTCAGGTCATGGATACTGTTCCATCCCATAGCAGGCACTTTCTCTTCGTGGGCGGTAGGCACAAAGCGTTTCACCTCCGCATCAAAGATGCCCAGGCACTCTGTATCACCCTCTTCCGAGTGCCGGCACAGCAGCTGCTGACCGATACAGATACCCAAAACGGGCTGTGAGAGACCCTTGATTACCTCGTCGAGCCGGTGCTCCCGAAGGTATTGCATGGCGTTCTTTGCCTCTCCTTGTCCCGGAAACAGCACCTTGTCTGCCTTGCACAACATTTCAGCGTCGTCGGTAAGCACAGGGTCTATACCCAGACGGTTCAAGGCGTTGATGACAGAGCGGATGTTTCCCGCGTTGTATTTTACAATGGCTACATCCATCAGTTGAAGATGATTGTCTTGTTGTGGTAAGTTAATATCTTTCGCTCTATGTGCTTCCTGACAGCCCTCGACAATACGATTTTTTCCAGGTCTTTTCCTTTTAGTACCAAACTTTCCGGGGTGTCCTTATGGGTGATGCGTGTCACGTCCTGCTCGATGATGGGCCCCGCATCCAATTCTGCCGTCACATAGTGGCTGGTGGCTCCGATGATCTTCACTCCGCGCTCCCATGCCTGGTGGTAGGGCTTGGCTCCTACAAATGCCGGCAGGAAAGAGTGGTGGATGTTGATGATGTGGTTGGGGTACGACTGTATCATCTCGTCGCTGATAATCTGCATGTAGCGTGCCAGCACGATAAACGTCACTCCCTTTTCCCTGAGCAGCTCCATCTCGGCCTGCTCCACCTCCGCCTTGTTGCTGTGGTCTTTCTTGATAGACCATACGTAGTAGGGGATGCCGAACTGCTCTGCCACATATCTCAGATCCTCGTGATTGCTGACGATACATGGAATCTCCACGTCGTATTCTCCTGCCTTCCATCTTGCCAGCAGGTCATACAGACAGTGGCTCATCTTGCTCACAAAAATCGCCATTTTGGGCTTCTGGTCGCTGAAATAGAGGTTGCACACCATGTTGTAGCGTTGTGCGTACAAGGTGTTGATATACTCCAGAATCTTGTCTCTGGGAATGGTGAAGTTTTCCAAGTCCCATTCTATTCGCATGAAGAACATCCCATCCTGTCTGTCCACATATTGGTCAAGATAAATGATGTTTCCTTGGTTGTCGGTGATGAACTTGGTCACTTCCGTGATGATGCCGGGTTGGTCCGGACAGTGAAGCAACAGTATCGCAGTAGATTTCTCCATCTTTAGTCTTCCTTTTTTCTTCTTTGTTTGTCTCATGTATTGATATCAAGGCACAAAGGTACAAAAAAATAACCGATTAACAGGAAATGTAGTCAAATTATTTCATTTATTACGAATTATTGAAGAAATGATGTCATTCTGTATCCTGTCTGCTTCGTTTTTCGGGCATGACCCAGTACCTTATTTCAGATACAGCCGATCTCCCACCTGAATCAGATAGTCGGCATTGAGCTTGTTCATCTTGTACAGGAATTTCATCCTGATGCCATACAGTTGCGATATAGAGTACATCGATTCCCCGGCCTTTACCGTGTGGTAGGTCTTGCGGTATTCTTTAGCCACCCTGCTTCTCTTCTTCTTCAGGTAGATGATGTCGCCAGCCTGCAGTACGTCGTTCTTGTCACGCTCATTGTATTTGGCAAGCGAACCTCTGGAAATGCCCACCTTTTTTGAAAGCGATTTGAAGGTGTCTCCCTCTTTCGCAAAGATGTAGTAGTTCTTGTTGTAGGAGTAGATGGTATAGTCGAACTCCGCCATGGAGTGGTCACGGATAAACTTGTCTGTCCGATTCTTGCCGTCATATCGGTAGAGTTCGTAAGTCTCGATGATGTCGATGAGCTTGTAGGCGTATTTCGGGTTGGTGGCATAGCCCGCCTTTTTCAGACCGTGTGCCCAGCCCTTGTAGTCAGTCGTCTTCAGTCGGAACAGTCCCTGGTATCTGCGGCCCGTCGTCAGGAATACCGAGTGGTCCTCGTAGCTCTCCCTTGCGTTTTTATATACTCTGAAGCAGTCGTTGGGTTTGTCGTCAGAGTAGTACATGGTCTTTCCCCTCCAGTTGTGGCATTTGATGCCGAAATGGTTGTTGCCCTTTCTTGCTAAGATGCTGTTGCCCGCGCCCGATTCGAACACTCCTTGTGCCAGTGTGATGCTTGCAGGGATATGGTATTTCCTCATCTGCTCGATGGCTATGTCCTTGTATTGGGCGAAATACTGTTCGTATTGGCGGTTCTTTGCCAGTTGGGCGAATGTGAGGGTATGGAGAAAAACAAACAAAATGAGGATAAAAAGTCGTTTGTTTGGTTCCAATTTCATATATTTGCGGTCAATCATTGTCTAAGTGCTCAAAGTAAGTCAAAAATCTGTGATTATGAAGAGTCTTCAATTTGCCGTACACTATGATGAGTGTGCCTTGGACGAACTCTGTCCCGAAGAGCGTCAGTTGGTCATGGCTGCCATGGAAGCCACCGAACGGTCCTATTCTCCTTATTCCCGATTCAGGGTAGGGGCGGCAGTCTTGATGGATGACGGACATACCGTCACCGGAAGCAACCAGGAGAACAGCGCCTATCCTGTTACCCTCTGCGCCGAAAGGGTGGCTCTGTTCGCCGCAGCCCACGGGCATCCCGATGTGCCTGTCACTGCCATCGCCCTTGCCGCACAAGATTCCGGTGGGTTTACCGTCCGTCCTGTCACTCCTTGCGGCAGTTGCCGGCAGGTGCTTGCAGAAATGGAGTCGCGCTTCCATCGTCCGATAACGGTGCTGATGTATGGCACTTCGGGAATATGGAGGACTGCCGGTGTCGTCAATCTTTTGCCTCTGGCGTTTGATAGCATCCCAAGTCAGGAGTCTCAGGTCTGACTACGCCGTTCCTGTCAACGGGGAATCCCGACATCAGTACGCCTTTGCCGATGGCGGTGGACTGCTCAGACAGCCTGAAGTCGAAAATCATGTTGTCCATATCCGTGGTACGGAAGTGTCTGGAGCCTTGTATTTCGTCATCCGCCTTTTCCCATAGCACGTTTTTCAGTATCTCCGCCTGACTCTCGTCTGTTATCTCCGGAGTGTGCAGCAGGCAGTTCTCGAAATAATACACGTAGGGAATCTCTTCCTCGCTGGCCTCGTCTTCCTTGCGGTTGCCCATGATTTCGTCCCCGGCCAGTCCTGTCACGATGGTGTTGTAGCAGAGCAGTCCGTGGAGCGGATAGCTGTACGCCCCGTCGTAGTTCTGGAATCTCAGTGCCACTCCCCGCTCGGCTGTAAACGGATAGAACTGTGCGATGGTGCAGTGAACGAAAGTAGCCAGTCCGCCGTAGATGGCCACACAGTCATTCTGTGCGTTGCTTATTTCCGTGTCCGCCACCAGCAGGTTGCTCATGTGGCTTTTGATGCCATATCCCTTGCAGTTGTGTATCTTTGAGTATCTGATGGTCAGGTTCCGGGTGTCCGTGCTGAACGATGAAGCCGAGTCGCATACGATGCCGTCCTCAGTGGCGTGGATGTCGGCATAGGATATTTCGTTACGGTCGGATGAGGAGTAGAATCGGATGCCTTTCCATTGTCCGCTTATCCTGTCGTAGGGCAGGTAGGGGAACATCCTGTCGGTGCGGTCTCCCCGCAGTACCACCTCCTCGCCCTGTGCTCCGGCTATTATCAGTGTACCATACACATTCAGTGCCGTATTGCTGTGGAAAAACAGCTGTGTGGGCGCCTCTATCCTCAGCGTCACGTTGCTATCCACTCTCAGTCCTTTTTGCAACAGTATGGGCACGCTGCTGCGTATCACGCTGTCCTGGCCTACAACCAGCTGGTTTGCGTGAATTTCGGCATCCCATACCTGTGCCCTGAGCGCCAGGTTCTGCTGCACTCCGCTTTCCAGGGTAAAGATGATGTTGTCTTCAATCTTCACCGGTTCCAGGGCACCGTTGTGCTTGGGTGTCATTTCTATGAATACGCGGATGCTGTCGCCGTTCCTTATCTCCAGGTCCTTGATGATGCTGCCCGTATTGTTGTCCAGGTACGAGCCGCTTACGTTCACCCTGAATCCCGTCTGGTTGCCCCTTTGCAGCCTTACGGTCGAGATGCGCAGATTCTCCCCCGAATAGTTGTACACCATGGTCTGTCGGGTGCTCGACGCAACGGTGCTGAACAGGGTGTCAAAATCGATGGTGTCGCTGGCCAAAGAGAGATGCTTTGAACTGTCGGTGCTGAAGGTGTCGTCGCTGATGCAGCCGGTGACAAGGCAAAGCAGCAAGGAGAGAAAACAGAGTTTTCCTTTATTTCTGATATTCAACATTCGTCTGGATTTAGTTGGTTCACTTCGATAATTCCCAATTCTATCGCCTTGACCACCAGTCGGGTAGCATTGACGCCCATCTCCTTGCCCCCTTGCGGAAACAGTTTCTGTATGAGCTCGTTCTGCCGCTTTTCCAGACTCTTGGTGCCGAAGGGCATGCCTCTGAGATTGGCTATCTGCTCCTTGGTGTAGCCCAGTGCGAGATGTCTCAGGAAACGCTCGTCATATTCGTCTATCTCATAGCGTATCATGGCGTCGAAGTGCTTCTGTGATTTGCTTACCACCGTCTTGAATACCTCCACGATACGCTCCAGGATGGGCTGGTTAAAGACATTCTTTTTCCCTTGCATCACGTTCAGGATGTCCTGTCTGGTCAGCATTTCGCCGCATTTCAAGGCAATGCCGTCGGCGCCGGCGTTCAAGATGTCCACCCATAATGCCTCGTTGAGTATTTCTCCTGTGAACACCATCACCTTTGTCTGCGGATATTTCTGCTTCAGTGCCTCGCATATCTCCACCCCGATGGTGGTGGAACCGCCCAGTCCTAAGTCGAGCAACACCATATGTACGGGCTTCTTGTTGATAAGTTCCCAGAAGTCGTCCTCGTTGGATGCGGTGCCGATAATCCTTGCCTCGGGCACTTCATGATGCACGATGCCTTCCGTTCCCTTCAGTTCCAGGGGCACATCCTCTACTATGATAATGTCAAAACCCGATGATGTTGTTTCTGTCATGCCTGCAAAAATACAACAACTTGGCGACACTGCAAAATATCTCCCCCGTTTTTATGCTCCCTGTGTTTTCCTAATCGTAATGAAGTTGTAATAAAAATGCGTCCTATATGATTGCTTTTTGAAAAAAATGTATAATTTTGCAAACCGTAAATTTAATATCTTATGGGTGGTTTTTTTGGAACGATTTCCAAGAAAGAGTGTGTTGAAGACCTCTTTTATGGAACAGATTATAATTCGCATTTAGGCACCAAGCGTGCCGGTATGGTAACCTTTGACAAGGAGTTGGGCTTCAGCAGGTCTATTCACAGTCTGGAACGCGACTATTTCCGCTCTAAGTTCGAGGACGAACTGCACACCTTCCACGGCAACCAGGGACTGGGTGTCATCAGCGATACCGACCCGCAGCCTATTATCGTCAATTCTCATTTGGGCAGGTATGCCGTGGTTACTGTAGCGAAGATCAACAACCAACAGGAAATCGCCGAGGAACTGCTGTCCAAGAAGATGCACCTCAGCGAGATGTCTGCCAACAAGCTGAACCAGACCGAACTGGTGGCTTTACTCATCAATATGGGCAAGACTTTCGTGGAAGGCATCAACCTGGTCTATGAAAAGGTCAAGGGCTCTTGCTCCATGCTCGTACTTACCGAGGACGGCATCATCTGTGCGCGCGACAAATGGGGGCGCACTCCCATCGTGCTGGGTAAAAAGGAGGGTGCCTATGCCGCCACCAGCGAGACGTCGGCATTCCCCAACCTCGATTTCCAGACGGTCAGGGACTTGGGACCGGGCGAGATAGTGCGCATCCATGCCGAGGGCGAGGAAGTGCTGCAAAAGCCCTTCAGCAAGTGCCAGATATGCTCTTTCCTTTGGGTGTATTACGGGTTCCCCGCCAGCGACTACGAGGGCATCAACGTGGAAGCGATGCGCGAAAACAACGGCAAGCTGATGGGTGAGTCTGATGATATCGAGGCCGACTGCGTTTGCGGAATACCCGATTCAGGCGTAGGCTTCGCTCTGGGCTATTCAGAGGGTCACAAGATACCGTACAAGAGGGCGGTATTGAAATATACTCCCACCTGGCCAAGAAGCTTTACTCCCAGCAACCAGACCAGGCGCAATCTCGTGGCAAGGATGAAACTGATACCCAACCGCGCCATTCTCAACAACAAGAGGGTAGTGTTCTGCGACGACTCCATTGTACGCGGCACCCAGTTGCGCGACAACGTGCGCATGTTCTTCGAGTATGGAGCCAAGGAAGTCCATGCCCGCATCTCATGTCCTCCCTTGGTGTATGGCTGTCCGTTTATCGGCTTCACCTCCTCCAAAGACGATTTGGAACTGATTACCCGTTGCATCATACGCGATTTAGAGGGCGACCATCGTAAGAACCTTGAGGCGTATGCCACTACCGATTCTCCGGAATACAAGAGAATGGTCAACGAGATTGCTCGACGCTTGGGACTCACCACCTTGAAGTTCAATACCATCGAGTCGCTCATCAAGTCGATAGGCTTGCCCAAGGAGCGCGTGTGTACCCACTGCTTCGACGGCAGCAGCACCATGTAATCCGTACCTTAAGACGTCTATACTTTAGTTCATCCCTCCCTTGGGGGAATGTGTGGGCACCCTATACCATACAAATAAATGCAGGTAACAAGGTAACAAAGTAACATTTTCCTGCCGACGGCATCTGGGTCGGGAAGAAAAATTATTTTCCTCGTGATGAAAAAATCGGAATGTTACTTTGTTACCTTGTTACCTGCAAAATAAACATATACCCCCTACCCAAGAGGTCTGCTATCTTCCCTATAGGTCTTTTTGCAATCCGTGTCAATCCGTGTAATCCGTGCCAAAAAAAACAGAATGGCGTAAAACGCTGTGTAATCTGTGCCTAAAAATCTCTTCCCCATTTCAAAATCCTTCCGTTTGATTTTGTTGTTAGCAAAATAATTGATATATTTGTGCATCTAAAAAACGTTTACCAAATCTTATTAATTATGT
Organism: uncultured Prevotella sp.; assembly: GCA_945830055.1. Classification (GTDB taxonomy): domain Bacteria; phylum Bacteroidota; class Bacteroidia; order Bacteroidales; family Bacteroidaceae; genus Prevotella. Next base: position 63,889 of record CALZXH010000002.1, on the reverse strand, counting down.
TTACACAAGACGACTTAAAACTGTTTGAAAGCAAAGGGATTTCAGCAGCTCAGGTAGAGAGCCAGTTGGAGGATTTCAAAAACGGGTTCCCCTTCCTGAAGCTGAAGGCTGCCGCCGCCATAGGCAATGGTATATTGGCATGCGATGATGCCGAATGTGACAATTATGTCTCAATTTGGGAGAACTATAAGGCAGAGGGCAAGGATATAGTGAAGTTCGTTCCCGCTTCGGGAGCCGCCAGCCGAATGTTCAAGGATCTGTTCGCCTTTGTGGATGCCGGATACGATGCACCCACCACGGATTTCGAGAAGAACTTCTTTGGACATATCCATCAGTTCGCTTTCTTCAACCAGTTGGATGCCGTATGCCAGAAGAACCAGGGATGCGGTATTGACGCGCTTGTGGAGAAAGGCGAGTACAAGGCAGTCGTGAAGAACCTGCTTGAAGAGACCGGGCTCAACTACGGCCAGTTGCCCAAAGGACTGCTCGAATTCCATACCTATGCAGGCACTACCCGTACACCGGTGGAAGAGCACCTGGTGGAAGGTGCGCTGTACGCAGGCAGCAAAGGGGTGGTGGCCATCCATTTCACGGTGAGCCATGAGCACCGTGCCCTTTTCGAGAGCAAGATCAAGGCCGTGCTTCCTGTCTATGAGAAGGAATTTGGCGTGAAGTACGAGGTGAGCATGTCAGAGCAGTTGCCCAGCACCGACACCATCGCAGCCAATGTGGATAACACACCGTTCCGCGACGACAAGGGCAGACTGGTGTTCAGACCCGGCGGCCACGGTGCCTTGATAGCCAACCTGAACAACATTGATGCCGACATCGTGTTTGTGAAGAACATCGACAATGTGGTGCCCGACAGGATTAAGGACGATACCGTGAAATACAAGAAGGTGCTTGCCGGTGTGTTGGTGGCATTGCAGAAGCAGGCTTTCGACTATCTGCAGCAGTTGGAGAGCGGCAGTTACAGTCACGATACCTTGGAGAAGATTATCCGCTTCGTACAGCGTGACCTCTGCTGCCGCAACGAGGATATCAAGAACCTGGAGGATGCCGATCTGGTCATCTATCTGAAGAACAAGCTCAACAGACCCATGCGTGTCTGCGGTGTCGTGAAGAATGTGGGCGAACCCGGAGGTGGTCCGTTCCTTACCTATAACAGCGACGGCAGTGTGAGCTCGCAGATTCTCGAAAGCAGCCAGATAGACAAGAGCAATCAGGAGTATGTGGATATGTTTGTCAAGGGCACCCACTTCAATCCTGTGGATCTGGTTTGCGCATTGAAGGACTGCAAGGGCGATAAGTTCGACCTTACCAGATATGTGGACAAGTCAACCGGCTTCATCTCTTCCAAGAGCAAGAACGGCAGGGAACTGAAAGCACTCGAGTTGCCCGGCTTGTGGAATGGCGCCATGAGCGACTGGAATACGGTATTTGTAGAGGTTCCGCTCTCTACCTTCAATCCCGTGAAGACCGTCAATGACCTGCTGAGAGAACAGCATCAATAAGAGAGTGATGCCTGTGATGCACACGAATGTTTTGCGCAGTTAGGCTTCGTTCAGTTGCTGGTAAAGGAACGAGTCTAATTGCGCAATTCCTTTGGATGTGCAGTAGCCGCGCAGCGAGGTGACGGTAAAGTTGTAGAACAGTTCTTCAAAGGAATGGGTGCAGTACAGATGTGACGAGATGACGTGCTGGCGCTGTATCTCCAGCATGTCGCAGATGAGCGCATAATCCAGATGCGGCAGGAAGAATCCCTCTTCCACGCCACGTTTGAAGAACGACAGGGCATGCTGCCTGGCTTCTTCGTTATGGGCTGTCAGATGCTCCTGTGCCTTGGGGTATTTCTGCAAGTCGGTGATAAACGCGGGCGACAGGTTTTTCATGAATTCCGTCTGGAACTTGCAGAAGGAGATGAAGTCGTCAATCACCGTACTGTTCTCCTTGCTCACCTCCAGAAACTTCTCCATACACTCTTTCTTCATCAGGTGCAACACCTCCAGCAACAGGTCCTCCTTGTTTCCGTATATCTCATACAGCGTGCGTTTCGAGATAGACAGCACGCCCGATATGTCGTCCATCTTGACCGCTTTGACTCCCTTTTCCAGAAACATGCGTTTGGCTACATCCAGTACCTTGGATTTCAGTTGCTGTTTGTGTTCGGTATTTTGTTTTAAAAAGTGCATGGATATGTATTTTGGCGTTATCTTGCAACAAAGATACGAAAAATACAAAACAAACGAACTATTTTTCCATTGGTTTTTAGTAACTTTGCCACTCATTCTTTGAATAAGGACACTTTTTTCTGTCTCTACATTATTAAATACACATAAATCAAACACAGAATTATGGTAAAGATTTCAAAAGAAGCCGCTCTCCTTTATCACGAGAACGGCAGACCCGGCAAAATCGAAGTGAAGCCGACCAAGGCCTATCGCACACAGACCGACCTGAGTTTGGCATATTCGCCCGGTGTGGCATTCCCCTGTCTGGAGATACAGCAGAATCCCGACGATGCCTATAAATATACCGACAAGGGAAATCTTGTGGCGGTAATCAGCAACGGTACGGCAGTGCTCGGTCTGGGCGATATCGGAGCCCTGAGCGGCAAACCCGTGATGGAGGGAAAAGGACTGCTCTTCAAGATCTATGGCGGCATAGACGTGTTTGATATCGAGGTGGCTGAGAAAGACCCCGAGAAGTTCTGCGAGGCGGTAGAGAAGATTGCTCCTACCTTTGGAGGTATCAACCTGGAAGACATCAAGGCTCCCGAGTGCTTCTACATCGAGAACAGACTGAAGCAGACGCTGGATATCCCCGTGATGCACGACGACCAGCACGGTACTGCCATCATCAGCGCAGCCGGATTGAAGAACGCCCTGGAGGTGAACGGCAAGGATATCAGTAAGGTGAAGATTGTGGTGAACGGTGCCGGTGCCGCTGCCATCAGCTGTACCAAACTGTATATGGCACTCGGCGCAAAGAAGGAGAATATCGTGATGCTCGATTCTAAGGGCGTCATATCTGTTGACCGCGAGAACCTTACTGAGCAGAAGAAGTTCTTTGCCACTACCCGTTGCGACATACACACCTTGGAGGAGGCTGTCAAGGGAGCCGACGTGTTCGTAGGTCTCTCCAAAGGCAACGTGCTCACACAAGACATGGTACGCTCCATGGCTGATGCGCCCATCGTGTTCGCCCTTGCCAACCCCGTGCCCGAAATCAGTTACGAGGATGCCATGGCAAGCCGTCCCGATGTGCTCATGTCCACCGGCCGTTCCGACTATCCCAACCAGATAAACAACGTTATTGGTTTCCCCTATATCTTCAGAGGTGCCCTCGACGTGCATGCCACAGCCATCAACGAAGAGATGAAGATGGCTGCCGTGCTTGCCATCGCCGAACTGGCTAAGCAGCCCGTGCCCGATGTGGTGAACGATGTATATAAGGTGAACAACCTTACATTCGGTCCTGATTACTTTATCCCGAAGCCCGTCGATCCGCGCTTGATTACCGAGGTGAGTGCTGCTGTGGCAAAGGCTGCCATGGAGAGTCGTGTGGCTCGCAAGCAGATTACCGACTGGAATGCCTACAAGAACCGTCTGCGCGAGATGCTAGGACAGGAGACCAAACTGACACAGAAACTCTATGATACCGCCCGCAATCACCCACAGAGAGTGGTGTTTGCCGAAGGCATCCATCCTACCATGCTCAAGGCTGCCGTACAGGCAAAGGCTGAGGGCATCTGCCAGCCCATCCTGCTGGGCAACGACGAGCGTATCGTGAAGCTCGCAAAGGAACTGGAACTCTCGCTCGACGGAATAGAGATTGTCAACCTCAGACATGACCGGGAGGCTGAAAGGCGCGAGCGCTTCGCCCGTCTGCTCACCCAGAAACGCCAGCGCGACGGTTACACCTTCCAGGAGGCTAATGACAAGATGTTCGAGCGCAACTACTTCGGTATGATGATGGTGGAGACAGGAGAGGCTGACGCCTTCATCACGGGTCTTTACACCAAGTACTCCAACACCATCAAGGTGGCCAAGGAGGTGATAGGCATCCGTCCGGAATACAACCATTTCGGTACCATGCACATCATCAACTCGCCCAAAGGCACCCTGTTCCTTGCCGATACCCTCATCAACAACAATCCCAATACCGAAGAACTGGTGGACTTGGCGAAACTCAGTGCCAAGGCGGTGGGCTTCTTCAACGAGAAGGCAAATATCGCCATGGTGAGCCATTCCAACTTCGGTTCTGACACCTCGGAGGGATCACGCAAGGTGCGTAAGGCGGTGGCTATCCTGCAACAGGAGGAGCCCCAGATGGCTATCGACGGAGAGATGCAGATAGGCTTCGCCCTCAACAGGGAGATGCGCGACGAACTCTATCCGTTCAACAAGCTCTACGGCAAGGATGTGAATACCCTGATATTCCCCAACCTTACCAGTGCCCGCTCCAGTTACAAGATGCTGCAGGCGCTGAATACGGATGTCGAGATTATCGGTCCTGTGCAGATGGGTCTTAACAAGCCTATCCACTTCACCGACTTCGGCTCTTCGGTGAGGGATGTGGTCAACATTACCGCCATTGCCGTGATTGACGCTTACGTGGACAAACTCAAGCAGAAGGTGAAGTAAAACCAATATACTGACAAACAGGCAAGGGAGTCTCCCGATGGGGTGGGGCTCCCTTGTTTCTTCTATTTGCCCCGATTTCTGCATATAGATTGCATATTTCATGCAGGAATGTGCTGAATAAGATTAAAAGTAAGAAAATATCAAAATAAAGTTACTTTTTGTTTGCTTTTTATCAAAAAAGTAATATCTTTGCAAACGCAAACAACGAAATAGTTATATAAAGTCAAACATAATAACCAAAAAAGAATGAACGCAGCTAAAGTAGTAGCGGAATTGCAGCAGCGATTCCCCAATGAACCTGAGTATATTCAGGCAGTGAGTCAGGTGCTTCCCACCATCGAAGAAGAGTACAACAAGCATCCCGAATTTGAGAAATACAACCTCGTGGAGCGTCTTTGCATCCCCGACAGGGTGATTGAGTTCAGAGTTACCTGGACCGACGACCAGGGCAAGGTGCAGACCAACATGGGTTATCGCATCCAGCACAACAACGTTATCGGTCCGTACAAGGGCGGTATCCGTTTCCACAAGTCTGTTAACCTCGGAATCCTCAAGTTCCTTGCATTCGAGCAGACATTCAAGAATTCTCTTACCACATTGCCAATGGGTGGAGCCAAGGGTGGTTCCGACTTCTCTCCCCGTGGTAAGAGCGAGGGCGAAGTGATGCGCTTCTGCCAGGCTTTCATGACCGAACTCTATCGCCACATCGGTCCCGACGAGGATGTGCCTGCCGGAGATATCGGCGTGGGCGGCCGTGAGGTAGGCTTCATGTTCGGAATGTACAAGAAACTCACCCACGAATGGAGCGGTGTGCTCACCGGCAAGGGCCGTGAGTTCGGCGGTTCTCTCATCCGTCCTGAGGCTACCGGTTATGGTACCGTTTATTTCCTCCTCTCCATGCTTGAGACAAGGGGCATCTCGCTCGAAGGCAAGAAGGTGCTTATCTCGGGTTCGGGTAATGTGGCTCAGTATGCCACCGAGAAGTGCATCCAGTTGGGTGCCAAGGTGCTCACCCTCTCTGACTCTGACGGCTATATCTACGACCCCGACGGTATCGATCGTGCAAAACTCGACTTCGTGATGGAACTCAAGAATATCGAGCGCGGACGTATCAAGGAGTATGCCGACGAATATCCCAACGCCGTATATCATGCTGGCGAGCGTCCTTGGAAGGAAGTGGCTGACATCGCCCTGCCTTGCGCTACACAGAACGAAATCAATGGCGAAGAGGCACAGACCCTGGTCAACAACGGTGTGATTGCCGTGGCTGAGGGTGCCAACATGCCTTCTACTCCCGAGGCAGTCAAGGCGTTCCAGGATGCCAAGATCCTCTATGCTCCCGGAAAGGCTTCCAATGCCGGCGGTGTGGCAGTTTCCGGTCTGGAGATGAGCCAGAACTCCGAGCGTCTGAGCTGGACCGCAGAGGAGGTTGACAACCGTCTGAAACTCATCATGAAGGATATCCACGAGAACTGCGTGAAGTATGGCACACAGCCCGACGGCTACATCAACTACGTCAAGGGCGCCAACGTGGCAGGCTTCATGAAAGTGGCTAAGGCCATGATGGCACAAGGCATCGTGTAAGCCTTTTCATATTCCACAGATAATCAGCACGGATTGCACTAATGAGTGTAATCCGTGCTTTTTTTCATGTCTCTTGCTTTTTAGGCACGGATTACACGGATTACACGGCTTTTTTAAGGCACGCCTCTTACTCTTTTTGGCACAGAAAACACGGACTTACAACTACCGAAAGCCCTAATTGCTGACAAAATATTGCCTTAATAATACAAATTCCATATATATAAACTTTATTTGTATTTTTGCAGTATGAATCGTGAAATACAATATTATAAGCACTATTTCATTGACTTCTACAACTCATTAGATGCAGACAAACAGTAATCTGCACAGTTTTGATGAAATCATGGATGCCCAATATGGAAAGCCCGGCACACCTGAGCGTGAGACCTTCAATCGAGGGGCAGATACTTATTGCATAGGTCAGATTATATTAGAGGCACACAAGCAAGAGAAGATGACCCAAGAAGCACTTGCCAAACAGATTGGCACCAATAAGTCATATATCTCCAAGATAGAGAATGGCTTGGTGGAGCCCAGTTCTTCTCGGTTTCTTAGAATCCTTTCCGCCTTAGGCCTGCGTTTTGACATCGTCAAACCTATCATTCAACTCTAATATTATCTCCTGCAGATTGCAGATGATTATTTGGTGTGTGCAGTGGAAACAACAAAAATAACACAACACATAACACATTACTATTCTGTAATCACCCAAATGAACCCACATCGGTTGTAAGCGTTATCTAAATTGACTAAGCCTCAGATACAAGATTTACTCACTTGCTCCGTTATTATTATATCGTATAATCTTTACTTGCTTCATGAGGAACAAATCTTTGAAATATCTTCTGATAACCGTCATGCTGCTTGCTGTACTCCCAGCAATAAAAGGGGCGGTACCGGACAGCCGTAGGATTACATTGCCCAACAGAGAGCAGTTGTCATCAAACAAAGTGCTGCATGTGATGCAGGATGAAGAGGGATTCCTATGGTATGCCACAGACGGAGGCGGGATATGCCGTGATGACGGAAGGCAGGTGGAGGTTTTCCGTTCTAATGCAGAATGCCCTGACTTGCTGGGCAGCAACAACGTGATTTGCTTGGCAGAGGCAGAGGGGAAGATTGTTATTGGTACGTCCCACGGAGCTAATGTGCTCGATAAACGCGACTATTCTATAAGCCGTCTGAAGGAAGTGGATGATAAGCGTGTGGATGATATTATCGTGACTGTCAACGGACATTGGTGGCTGACCTCAAATAAGAAAGTGTATGAATACTCTGCAGATGGGAAATGGCTGAAGACGTATGATGCCGGTGACAAATACATCTTCCGGTTGCATCAGGATAAGGAAGGAAGACTGTGGTGTCAGGAATGGGAGGGCGGTATGCTGCGTCTTGACAACGGGCGCTTCGTTCAGATTTCGAAAGCGTGGTCTGACAACATTAGTTTCAGCCGCATCTCGACTGATCGCCAAGGCCGTCAATTGGTTGCCGATGGTTTGGGAGAATGCTATGCCTTGAGTAGTGACGAATCAGAAAGTTGGTTTAAAGGAACTATCCTCACACGGTATCAGGCAGATTCCATTCGCGTAAAGTGGAAGCTTTCCGCCCGCCCGACAGCACTGGCAATCAGTAAACAGGGTGACTGCTGGTTCAGTACAGGAAAGGACATACGCTGCATGGGGCTAAACGGCAAGGAGACGATCATCAGCCAGACAAAGGACGTTTCGGCAATGGATTTCACTCCCGATGGTACCCTATGGCTGGCCACTGTCTATGGACAGCTCAGCAGATATGTCAAAGGCAAGGTTGTGGCTGACGAATATGGCTCGAATGAGTATGGTGACGGTGTCATGGCCATGTCGGTGGATAGCATGGGACGACTTGTTTTGGTGAGCGACCGCTATATACGCCTTTACGACATAAAGCGTCAGACATTGCGTCAACAAAGCAGAGAGGCTAACAGCGTATATGTTATAGAATTGCAGGAGACAAATCCCAACAGGCGTTGGAGTCAGCCCAACCGCGAGATAGTGGTAGAGCGAGTGCCGCGGTGGCTGAAGAGCTGGTGGATGTGTTGCGTCTATGTGCTTGTCATCGCCGGCGTGTTCCTGCTCCTTGCCTATAATGTGATATTGAGGCGGCAACGCAGGAGGTTTCTGGTACAGATAAAGGAAATGATAGCATCCGGTGAAGATAGTACACCTGATTCCACCACAGGCAACATACCCGTTAAAACAGTCGATGACGAGTGGTTGAAGAAAGCCATTGCTCAAATAGAGTCCCACCTTAGTGAAGAAGGCTACACCGTAGAACAGTTGAGTGCGGATATGTGCATGAGCCGCATGACCTTCTATCGCAGGATACAGACGCTGACAGGCCAATCACCAACAGAATTTGTGCGCACTATCCGGTTGCGTCGCGCTGCCGAGTTACTGCGTGAGGGACAACTCAACATCACTGAGATAAGCTATGCTACCGGTTTCTCGTCTGTCAGCTATTTCAGCCGCTGTTTCCGCAAGATGTTTGGCGTGCCCCCCACACAGTTCTCTTAGCCTGTCACCATACAGTGAATCTGGTTATTTGCGACGTATATTTCATTTCGACTCCCAAAGAAACTCCTTTATCTGTCCGCTACCTCCTTCGTCAACCAGTCTTGTCTTTATAGGTTGCGACATGATGGTGAGTAAACCATTGGCGAGGAGTGTCAGCAGAAGAAAGGTTCTTTTCATAGGTCGGTCGTTATAGAATGATTTTCTTGTTGATGATAGTTCCATCGCCTTTTTCTATGCGCATCAGAGAGACACCTTTTTGGGGAGTAGCCATGCGTTTGCCGGAGAGCGTGAAATACTTGATGCTGACAATGCCGTCTTGTGACACCTCGGTCGTGGAGAAACCGGTACTGTCGTCCAATCCCATACCGTTGCCGTCGGCCACACGGAATTCTGTAACCGTCACGCTCCCAGAAAGAACTGGTGCAGAGAGCTTGATGAAACGTGACTCGCTGTTGAGGTTGACAATGCCGTCAAAAGGGAAATCTTCTGCGCGCAGCACACGAGCGGTACGCCAACCGGGAGTGACATCGGCATTGCGGGTCTCTTGAATCTTGAACTCCACATAGCCGCTGCCGCTGTAATCGGCTTTTACACGCAAGGCTGGCGAAGCCGTGTCGTAGAAGGTCATTATCTTGTCTGAAGTCTTTGTGAATACCGCTTCGTCGGCTGTCTTGTCACCCGATACCTGCACCCAATGGGGATGTTCATTGCTGCCCTCCTGAGTAGTGCCGTTTTCTCGTTCGAGGAGACCGATGACGTCGAATGGCTTGAAATTGATAGGCAAAGGAGCAGCCCTGCCCTTATGGGTCTCCTTGATATTATCAAGCAGTCCGTAATCGCAGGTAGAGAAGTTGAACGCTACATCCTCTTCTAATGCTTTGCTGCCGTCCATGCTGGTGACCGCCCCTTTGGGGAATGAAATAGTGTAGTCTGTATTGATGTCAAGACCTTCATAGGTTACAGAGAGTGCTGAACCGGCAGTGGTGACATTGGTGATACGCTCGTACTTTTTCCCATTGATGGCAGCACCCCCTAAGTACTTGATGTTCTGGTTGAAGTAGAATGTCATGGTGCCGTCCATATAAGATACATCTTCTGACTCTGGACAACTCGTCAGCGCAACAGGACGGTCTTCTGTATCATCATCAATGGCTTTGTTCATTATCAATGACACATCATCAATGTTGCACCATACATCAGCCTGACCGTCGGCATAAAATCCCACCACAATGTTGCCGCCTTGCACCACTACATCGCTGATGGTATAAAGATGCCATTGTCCGTCAATAACGTTGATATCTGTTTTGAAGGTTTTACCGCCGCTTGTCGCGTACATATAGAGCTCGTTGAAAGAGCTGCCAATCTTGGCGTATGCGCTCATCGTGTAGTTTCCGTCGGGTAGTGGTACATGGGCGGTAGAAGATATCTTCTGAAAGACTTTACGCTGGAAATCAACCTTGTCGGAGATGTTGAGGTTGTAATTGCCCATGACAACAGCACGGTCGGTGGAAGAATTCTTACCGTTAAGCACAGGCGAGTTGGTATCGCTGATAACCACCTTGTTGCCCTTGTTGACCACGGTTGTCCATCCCCGCAGATAGGCTTGGGATGGCTTGTTTGCGCTGGGGATATTTACACGGTCGGCATCGAAGCTGAAGTTTTTCACATAGTTATTGTCCTTGCCTACAAACCACTCACCGGTCTCGGCATCAAGATGCCACTGGCTTAGTGAGTTGAAATAAGGCTTTTCGTCAACAAACGTGATGGGGCACCACTGGTTGAAGCCGTTGCCGTTACCGGCAAAACCAGCCCAGCGGTCACCGCAATAGATGACTGTCTCCTGTTTTGTGCCTTGCACGGTGTAGAAGAATCCCGTTTGGGTCACGTGTCCATAGTCATCGGCAGAACCTGGCATTACCTGCATACTGTTGGTCGGCGTATAGGGACCGTAGATATCTGATGCCTCCAGATAATATACGTTGGAGGCGTTCCATCCGTAGAGGTCAGAAGCGCAAACATAGTATTTGCCTTTATACTTGAACATACAGTCGCCTTCGCGCCCAGAACCTTTATATATTTGGTGACAGTCTTTCAGACCTATTTTCCCATCGTCACAGACACCGATTTCGGATAGGTATATTTTGCTGCGTCCTTTTCCATAACTGTAGCATAGATAGGATTTCCCTGTGTCGTAATCGGTGAAGACGGTCTGGTCGCCAGTGTTGGGCGTACCTATTAGATCGGTCATGTCTATCTGGTTGTGACGTTGGAAATTGCCCGTAGGAGTGTCGCAGGTGGCAACAAGCACATTGTCGTTGAACTGTGTCAGCAGGGCGTATTTCTTTGCCTCGGGTATGTAGGCTACTCCCAGGCGTCCTACCCAGTATGCCCATCCTGCGGAGGATGATGTGAGTACATCCTTCACAAAAGTCCAGTTGACGAGGTCGTCGCTACGGTAGCACGTTACCGACAGAAAATTCGTGATGTTGCTCTTGCTTCCTGCCAATGCCTTCGGACAGTAATCGACGGCTTCCTGGTATTTCACTCCGTACCAATAGTAGTGCTCTACTCCTTTCTCATCTGGAAAACGGAAGATTCCGCCGCCCTGACTAAAGATATAATCTCCAGAGGTGGTCTTCCAAAAAGTGTCGTTGTTGATTACGTTTGCATAGGTGGATTCGGCCTTGGCAAAGGCGATGGTCATCAAAGCAATGATTAGGGTAAACAGATTTTTCTTCATAAGATTACAGTGAGTTTGTTTTTTGTCGCAAAGGTAGTGGGAATAGCCCACAGGAGCTTTCAATCATGTAACAATAGTATGAAACATTGTAACAAATCACCGAATGTTTTCCTTTCAGTACTTTGCCTTGATTTGCCGTGCCAAGTACCTGTTGCTATTTGTTGCTATACCTATTAGAGATATTCCTTTTATAAAGAGTTTGTGTTGACTGATAACCTCACAAGCCGACATAATATGTGGTAAAAGGTCTTTCTTGTTGTATCTCAGTATCGGTTCTAATATCGACCGCACATTGTTCAATCAAGTGATTGACGGAGGTCGGTCAATTGATTGACCGAGGTCGGTCGATTGGCTGACATCGTCCGGTCGATGAACGGAACGAGAAGATAATGGAACAAGAAAGGGCTGAATAACCTGATTACAATAGATAGTCGAGCCTTAAGAACAATCTAAATGATGGGCAAGTCCACTTTTACGTGGATATGCTATCTTCCGCCGCCATTTCGTCATTCCTTTGCACGGAAAACACGGAGTTGTTTTTGGCACGGAAGGACACGGAAGACACGGATTTTTTTGGTCATCCCCCCTCGAGGGGACAGTGGGGGGCTGGAGAGGCGAAAGAAGTTTCGCACACGGCTATTATGTTCGGATAATGCGGATTAACACTCCGTGTCTTCCGTGTAATCCGCGCCTAAAAATAATCCTTGCCGAAAAATCCTTCCCGAAACCCTTGCACAACTCAAATTATTGTCGTAGCCTTGCAGCACAAGAACCCGCCAAGTCTCTCGTTGAAGCTTAAATCGGCGGGTCGTTTTATTTTTATGCCAATATGAAATTTTCTTTCAATAAGTCTTTTATGCAGCTAGAAGACATGGTAGAACTGCTGCATGATAGAGGACTCGCAATAGAAAGTCCTCAGAGAGTTGCCCACTATATTCGCAACATCGGTTATTACAGGTTGAGCGCATATATGTATCCGTTCCTCAGCCAACCCAAGGCAGAGCACGCAAAGATAACCATCTGCATATAAGGGAACAGGAAGCAACTGCGGATTAACAAGACAGGTACGTGGACTCGTTTTGCCGGGCCGTGTACCTGTCGCTATTTGTTGCTGTGCCTGTGCCTATTGCTGGCGAAGGGGAGAACTTAGATTTCTTTCAGTATCGCCAGTAGGTGGTTCCACACTTTCTCTACGCTGGGGATGTGAAGACGCTCGTCGGGAGTGTGGACAAAGCGCAGGGTGGGACCGAAGGAAACCATGTCAAGGTTGGGATAGCGCTCTGAGAAGAGTCCGCACTCCAGACCGGCATGGATGCCCCTGACGATTGGCTCCTCGCCAAAGAGTGTCTTGTAGGTACCTGCCACAATGTCGCGGAGATGGCTCTCTACCTTCATATTCCATGCGGGATAACCATCGTTTTGGGTTATGCTGGCTCCGGCAAGTTCGAAGGCTGCCTTGATGGTGTTGCACTGGTTGTCGAGATTGCTCATGATGTTGCTTCGCTGGGAGGCTACTATGGTGAGTGTGTCGTCGGTAGTTACCACGCTTGCCACATTGCTCGATGTCTCTACCATGCCGCCCAACATCTCGTCCTGACAGATGGCGAACACTCCGTTATCTAGTGCCTGAAGGGCGCGTATTACGTTGGCAGCCACCTGCTGGGGCAGTACAGGCTGGGCATCGCAACTGGTCATGTTCCATACCATGTGGGTGTCGGTAACGTGGAACTCGTTTTCTACCTCAGCGGCAAACACGTTCCAATCTACCCGTACCTGTTCCTTCTGCTCATTGTGCACGGCAATGACGAAAGAGCCGTCACGGGGAATGGCGTTGTGCATCCTGCCGGAATTGAAGGCGGCAAGGCGGATGTCGAACTTCTGCATCTCCTTATAAAGGAAGCGGGAAAGAATCTTGATGGCATTGGCCCTTTTCTTCTCTATGTCGTCGCCGGAATGTCCGCCCGTAAGTCCCTTGATGGAACACTGGAGGAAGAAGGAACCAGCGGGAGCCTCTTCCTTAGTGAATTGGAAGGTGGCTGTGGTGGTCTTTCCGCCTGCGCACGATACAAATACCTGTCCCTCGTCTTCGCTGTCCAGATTGATGAGATAGTCGCCCGTCATGAAGTCGGCTTCCATGCCGGATGCTCCTGTCAGTTGGGTCTCTTCGTCTCTCGTAAACACGCACTCCAGCGGACCGTGTTCTATGTCGTCTGCCTCCAGGATGGCCAGCTCGATAGCCACTCCGATACCGTCGTCGGCTCCTAAGGTAGTGCCTTTTGCCTTCAGCCATTCACCGTCGATGTAGGTCTGTATGGCATCCTTGTCGAAGTCAAACTCTACATCCACCAGTTTGTCGCATACCATGTCGAAATGGCTCTGCAGTATCACGGTAGGCTTGTTCTCCAGACCCTTGGTGGCAGGCTTGCGGATGATGACGTTGCCGGTAGCATCTACCTTGGTGTCAAGGTGATGGCTGGTGCCCCAGTTTCTGAGGTATTCTATCATCTTTTCCTCCCGCTTGGAGGGGCGGGGGATCTTGTTGATCTCTGCGAAATGCTTAAAAACGCTTGCGGGTTTCAGTTCCATTTTATCCATTGTTGCAAAAATTATGATTAAAAATCGGTTTTATTAGCGAATTTACGTTAACTTTGTAGCCGCAAAGATAATGAATATGGTGCAAATATTGTCCATAACTGCGTTAATAATTGCAATAAGTTTGTTGCTGTTGTGCGTGAGGATAGTGCTTGTGAAGAAGGGCACATTCTCCTCGCAGCATATCCACGACAACAAGTTGCTGAAGAAAAGAGGTATCCACTGTGTGATGGTGCAGGACTTGGAAAGCCGTACGGAGAAGAGGCGTAAGGTGAAGGAATAGGTCGGTATCTTCCTATGAAAACCGGGGGACGGCTCTTGGTCTGATGCAGACATGAATCTTGAATTTATTTACTCTAATATTGATAACTGACAATGGAAATTAAAAAATTATTTCGTACATTTTCTGTGATGTCCATGGCATTGGCTGTGTTGAGTGCATGTAATCAGGCAGAATCCAAGATGGATGAGGAGCCTGCAAGCAATGCGACAAATACGGTGGCAGGAATGAAAATCGCTTACGTGGAGGTGGATTCCCTCATGTCGCAATACATTTTTTGCAAGGAATATACACTTATTCTTCAAAAGAAGAGCAACAACGCACGCAACACGCTGAACCAGAAGGGCAGCCAGTTGCAGAAGGCTGCCGCCAACTTCCAGGAGAAGTTGCAGAGCAACGGGTTTGCCAGTCGTGAGGAGGCTGAGAGGGTGCAGATGGCTTTGCAGCGCCAGCAGCAGGATTTGCAGGAATTGCAGAACCGCCTGGGCTCTGAACTGGATGCTGAGACTGCAAAGTTCAATGAGGCTCTGCGCGACTCGTTGCAGAACTTCCTGAAGGTCTATAACAAGTCAAAGAAATATGACCTGATTCTCTCCAAGGCAGGCGACAATATCCTGTATGCCGCCAAGAAGTACGACATCACCCAGGATGTTATCAACGGTCTGAACAAGAGATACAAGTCAACCCTGAAGAAAGACGTAGAGAAGAAATAGCAGGGGAGTGGAGCCTTTGTATAAGGTGCCCCCTTTGACAGACCTATAAACGGAATGTGTGCCGACATCTGCATTTTAAGGTGTTGGCACACATTTTTTTGTTTGTCTTTTCAAGGCGGATTTCCATACATGGGAAAGAATTGAACTCACCTTTGTATTTCGCATAAGAAGAAACAGGAAGAAGGTTTATCCCTCTTCCTGTCTGATGCTTTATCTGAGGTACCTAGCAGAGTCGAACTGCTCTACACGGTTTTGCAGACCGTTACCTAACCGATCGGCCAAGGTACCATTGTTTGATTTGCGGTTGCAAAGGTAATACTTTATTTTGAATTTACAAAATATTCTTGTCCAAATTTCTTTTATTGGTGGGATTTCTCCTTCCGGCAGGTTTCCTATTAAGGAAATTCTGCGCTTAATAGGGGCTTCCTCCCCGAATCTCAAAAACCGTAGATGGTTATGACTGAAGGAAATATTTCTTGAACTCGTGGATGAAGTTGGGTGTGAAGATGTTTTGATGCAAAGAGTCCTTGATTTCCTGAAGACTCCAGAAGCGCCCGCCTGCCAGTTCGGTCTCGTTAGGGGTAGGGGTGTCCTGGCATACCGCCTTATATACGAAAACCAGCTCTTTCTCTACGTCGCTTTCAAAAACGTATGTGTCGATGAGTGTGGGCACGAAGCGGGTGAGTCCGATTTCTTCCCTTACCTCTCTTCGCAGCGCGTCTTCCACGCTTTCTCCCAGGTCGATATGACCACCCGTGGCAGTATCCCATTTGCCGGGCTGTACGTCTTTCCATTCAGGGCGCAACTGAAGATAGAGTAGTCCCTCTTCGTTGAATACATGCAGGTGTACCACGGGGTGCAGCGTCTTGCTTCCGCTGTGCGCCTCTTTCCGGGTCATTGACCCCAATATGTTTCCGTTGCTGTCCACTACAGGCAACAACTCTTTCTGATTGTCCATACCTATTCCTGTTTGTTCGGATAAGTGGTGTTGTTGGTCAGTTTTCTGAGCAGCACCTTGTTGATGGCTTGTATCCTCCTGCTCTGCTTCTCGATATCGTCACGCACATTGTTGATGTTGTTGAAAAACTCAGAGAAAGCATTCAGGAATATGTTCGGTTGTCTGATAAACTCGGGTGTGTCGGGGTTGGTAATGATGTGTATGCCCTTAGGCTCGATGCGCACATCGATATCCTTGCCCGTCATAATGGGGTCGCCGTCGTAATGGATGGCACCCTCGTGTGTCCTGGTTATCTTGATGCTCTTCGCCTTGAAGGTCTTGATGCGGGAATTCTTGTCCAGAGTGCCGTTGAACATGTCGATGCTTATCTGCGGGGCATCGAAAGCTGTAAAAGGTTCCATGATAATAACGTCCATCAGGCCGTCGGTCATGCTTGCCTGTGGGGCGATGAAGGCATTGTTGCCGTATTGCGAGGCATTGGCACAGGCTATCAGGAACGCCTTGTATTGTTTGGTGCCCGTCTCGTCCTCCACAAGATAGGTCTCAGGCTGGTATTTCAATCCTTCCTTTAGTACGTTTTCCACATAGGTGATAGGACCTCTTTTGCCGGCGCCGGCAAACTTGAGGCTGATAAAGGCATCAAAGCCCATGCCACAGGTGCAGAAAAAGGGCAGGTCGTTTATGACGCCGTAGTCCAGCAGGTCGATGTTGCACTTGTTGATGATGGCGATCGCTTTTCTGATATCCATGGGGATGCACAGGTGGCGTGCCAGACCGTTGCCTGAACCGCATGGAATGATGCCAAGGGCTGTGGAGGTGTGAACAAGCGAGCGTGCTACCTCATTGACGGTGCCGTCGCCTCCTACAGCCACCACAATATCGGTATGGCTGTCAGCCGCCAGTCTTGTCAGTTCGGCAGCATGGCCTGAATATTCGGTAAAAAGCACCCGGTAGTCAAACTTGGTTTTGTCCAATGCCTGACCGATGATGTTGGGAATTTCCCCCTTTTTGTGGGTTCCCGACAGCGGGTTTACTATAAATGTTACAGTCTTCATAATGATGCTCATGCAAATGTAATACAATTGTTTCGCTTTTTTCGCTCCTGTATCATAAAAAAGTCAAAAGGAAAGATTTGTTATGAAAAAGTTTAGTGTTTTCATAAAAAATATGTAACTTTGCAGCCTGATTGCTTATGTGAAAGACAACACACCTATTTTTATATGGGACAGTTACAAGAAAGATACAAGAATTATCGTGAGCCCCAGAAATTCATGGAGGCCGGCGTATATCCTTATTTCCGTGCAATAACAAGCAAACAAGGTACGGAGGTTGAAATGGAAGGTCATAAAGTGCTGATGTTCGGTTCTAATGCCTATACAGGACTGACTGGTGACCAGAGAATTATAGATGCTGCCAAGGCTGCTCTAGACAGGTATGGTTCGGGATGTGCTGGTAGCAGATTCCTGAATGGTACTCTTGATTTGCATGTTCAGTTGGAACAGGAGTTGGCTGAATTTGAAGGCAAGGATGAGTGTCTTTGTTTTTCCACTGGATTTACAGTCAATGCCGGCGTTATCTCTGTAGTAGTGGGAAGGGGTGACTATGTGATCTGCGACGACCGCGACCATGCAAGTATTGTGGATGGAAGGCGCCTTTCTTTTGCCCGTCAGCTTCACTACAAGCACAATGACATGGAAGATTTGGAGAA
Organism: uncultured Prevotella sp.; assembly: GCA_945830055.1. Lineage (GTDB taxonomy): Bacteria > Bacteroidota > Bacteroidia > Bacteroidales > Bacteroidaceae > Prevotella. The sequence goes on along the minus strand of CALZXH010000002.1, from coordinate 46,116 downwards.
TATCCTCAAAACCCTTCCTTATGAGGCTGTCAAGCTGATTGTAGTAGATGGCGTGTTCTCAATGGAGGGCGATCTCTGCAAACTGCCCGAACTGGTGGAGTTGAAGCATAAATACAACTGCTCTCTGATGGTGGACGAGGCTCATGGTCTGGGCGTGTTCGGTAGAGAGGGACGTGGCGTTTGCGACCATTTTGGTCTGACCGATGAGGTTGATCTTATCATGGGAACCTTCTCCAAGTCCTTGGCAAGTATCGGTGGCTTTATCGCCGGTGACAAAGATACTATCAACTACCTGCGTCACACCTGCCGTACCTACATCTTCAGCGCGTCTAATACTCCTGCGGCTACAGCTGCTGCAAGAGAGGCACTCCATATCATGCGTCAGGAACCGGAACGTCTTGAGAACTTGTGGAATGTGACCAATTATGCCTTGAAGCGTTTCCGCGAAGAGGGATTTGAAATAGGTGAAACTGAGAGTCCTATCATTCCCCTGTATGTGCATGATATTGACAAGACCTTCTTGGTGACAAAATTGGCATTTGATGCAGGTGTGTTCATCAATCCTGTGATACCTCCTGCATGTGCTCCCCAAGATACGCTGGTGAGATTTGCCCTGATGGCCACTCACACCGAGGAACAGGTGGAGAGAGGCGTGCAGGCTTTGGCCAAGATTTTCAGGGAACAAGGCATTATCAAGTAAAAACATAAATGATAGTTTGCGGATGTGAAATGTTTTTTGTAATTTTGCATCCGCAAAACGAGGTGTAGCGCAGTTGGTAGCGTTCCTGGTTTGGGACCAGGCTGTCGCAGGTTCGAGTCCTGTCACCTCGACATGAAGGCTTTACTTTTACACGGGTGTAAGGTAAAGCCTTCTATTTTGTTGTCTTTGAAATGCAAATATTATTCTTTACTGTTTATTGCTTGATTTAAAATTATTTCTTTATCTTTGCATAACACAACCTAAAGCGATAGACAAGGCTTCTTTCATTCATTTGCTTTTTACATGAGATTATTCTTGATGCTTGATAAGTTTAGATTGGTACTGCTGCTTGCGTTGCTGCCGCTGTATGTGGTTGCCCAGAAGGACTTTCTGTTCCGAGAGATAAATGCACGACAAGGTTTGGCCGACAATAGCGCGCAGACCATCAAATGCCTGAACGACGGCAGAATGGTCGTTTCTTCCATTGGCTATATCAACTTCTTCGATGGAATCAATTTCGCATCCGTCCATGCTCCCAGTGCCAGGTATGAACTGCCCAATTATAAGGGCAATTATCACATGTATATTGACAATAAGATGCGTCTGTGGCTGAAACACAGATATGACGTGGCATGTGTCGACCTTACAACCGAGGACCTGGTGTATAATGTGGATTCCATCTTCAGGTCGGAAGGGTATGAGGGGCGGATTGAGGATATGTTCGTCACATCCGACAGTGTACTGTGTGTTATGAGCGAAGGGAAAATACGTTATGGCAGGTCGAAACATCTGTTTCCCGTCAGTCACAAATACAACCTGCAGGATGTTGAGACGTGGAAGGACTCCCTGTTCCTGTTTTACGAGAATGGAATGGCTGTGTGCTACAGTCTGACCACCGGAAAGTTGCTGTATTCTACTCTGGCGTACCCGGAACACGAAGGGCAGAACCTTAACTCGTCCTCGCTTGTATTGAAAACAGAGGATGCCATCTACCAAATCAGAAACGGAAAGAACCATGCTGTTCTGTTGCACTTCCAACCCAATAGCAGAACCTGGAAGAAACTTCTGGATGAGGATTACAGTCTGAATAATATGGTGCAGCGTAAAGGCATATTGTACATTCCCTCTGCCTACGGATATTGGGAGTATCACCAGAAGAAAGACACGCTGGTGCGCCATGAAGAGATAAGACTGATGAGCGGCAAACGCCTCCTGACGGATATGAATGTCTTGACCTTTGACAACCAAGGGGGAATGTGGATAGGAACGGAAAAAAGAGGATTGCTGTATGGTAAGCCCATTACCTCGCCTTTTATGCGCTTTGCATGGAAGGGCGGTGGAAAGGCTGAGAAATTTTCCGCCCTTATGGATGAACAGGGTATCAAAGAGACTTATCTGAACAAGCGTGGCGTGAATGACAGCATCATCGACAGCCGAGGGTGGAAATGGGTGGCCACCTACAAGGGGCTGCAATTGTTTAAAAACCCCAAGAAGGCACAACCTGACAGTGTTTTTACCGTCAAGGATGGAATACTCAACAATATCATCCACTCATTGGTGGAGGATGATCTGCACAATATATGGATTTCAAGTAGTTACGGAATTGCCTGTGTAGTTGTGAAAGAGGGGCGTGTCAAGTTTATCAATGCCTATAACGAGTTGGACAATGTGCCGGCAGAAACGTTTTTGCCAGGCAGAGTGATGAAGACGGATGACGGAACTATCATGATGCAGACTACTGACCATATCATTACGTTCAATCCGAACAAATTCACCATGATGGAGACGACCAACCTCCGCCTGAAACCTATATTGACCTCTATGATGGTCAATGGAAATTATGTCAGTGCAGGATATAACGAAAATATTGACCTTTATCTACCCAAAGCCTTGGCTCATACCAAGACAATAAACCTGAAATACAATCAGAATTCTGTTGCCTTGTCGTTCTCTTCCATCAATTATTTCCGTCCTTTGCAAACGTTCTATAGGGTACGGGTCAAGGGCTATAAGGCAGAATGGAGAGACTGGAAGATTCTTTCGTATTTCAATGCCAAAGAGTTGGTGGATAACCGGGGTATTCTCAGGCTTCTTCTGTCATTGGAGCCTGGTACATATACCGTGGAAGTGCAGTCATCCATGTTTCCATACGAATGGAAAGAAAAACCTACAGTGCTTACATTGGTGGTGAGTCCTCCCTGGTGGCAGGAGTCGGGCGTGCAAATAGGATTCTTGTTGGTCTTCTTGACCTTGCTCATACTTATCATTATAGAATATAGGAAGTTTTATCGTAAGAAACTTTTCTGCGGCAATAAGGAAATGCTGATTGTCAAGCGTTTGCGTAGCTATCTGTTCAACTGTGTCACCATGCAGAATGAGGTGCTTTCGAGAACAGGTACAGGGCTGGTATGGCACAAACAGAGTGAGCAAGAAACACTTGATGAGCATTTTGTGCATGCCATGATAAAGTTGCAGCCGCTTGTCATGCAAGGTTCCACTGACCTGGATATGCAGAAAATACTGTCAGAAGTGGGGATGACAAGAAACAAGTTCCTGGCGTTGGTGGCAGACAATATCGGTCATCATCCAGTATTGCTCGTATATGCCATACAAATAGAGAAGGCGAAGACTTTGTTGAAAGATCCGTCGCTCAAGATAGAGGACATTTCAACAGCATGTAAGTTTTCTACTCCGAACTACTTCATCGCCTGTTTCTATCATGCTGTGCGCAAGACGCCATTGCAGTACCGGAGCAGTAATATTTGAAGAACAGTTGACGATTATTTGAAGAACAGCTGACGGTAGGCCGCCAGTCGCCAGGTTCTGTCGCTAATGCCGCGGAAATAAACATACAGTTGGTATCTGTTCTCGGTCTGGTAATAATTGCCCTCGCTTTCCAGATTCTGCTGCTCTTGAACGTAATGGTACGAATAATAACCCTGTTTCAGCAAAACAGTCTGGTGATACAGGTCTTTTTGCTCATCGTATTGCATTTCATATTTTGACAGATCTTCGTCGGTTGCCCACCAACCAAAAACATATATCGGCTCACGGGTAGTATTGGGCGACTTCAGAAGGTAATGCACATACACGTAGTCGCAGGTTGTCTCGTTCTCAAAGTTATCACTGTTGCGGACATAGAAAGCGCCGTTGGCATCTTGGTCATAGATGTAGTTCTTGCGTGGTTCGTCCAAGAATAGATAGGCATGGTAATTGTTTCCGTCCCACCACATCTTGTCGATGCCCAGCGTGCTGTGGCTCAATGCGAGGGTCTCGAACTTCCGATATTCGTTGCCTCCCTGGAATATCAGGTCGCGATGATGGCTCCATGCCAGTCCGTCGGGCTTTACAAAGGTAGGTTTGGGATTGATTACGGTGGTTCTTTCATCATCATTTTGCCTGATGACGGTGTAAATCTGCTGGTCGATGTTAGTCACTCTGTAGTCAGGGTATCTCACGCTCATGTCCAACTGCTGGTGAGCTTTGTTGAAGTCAATGTCAGTATTGGTCCTTACCTCCATGGATACAGCCATAGACTGCTCTGCCACCATGAACTCTACTTGAAACATTTTTCTGTTGTCCTCGTTCTCGTCATAGACCGTGAGCCTGTAGTTACCGCTCATTTTCAGCTTGCAGTAGTCGTTGGGAATCTGTAGCTTATAGTGTGTGTAGGGCACAATGGTACCCCGTGAATTCTCATAATCCTCTATCTGGATGTTGTTGAACCCGTCCAGGTAGTCGCTCTCGAAAATTCCTTCCGACTTGCTCCAGTCGGCTTCACAGTGTTCGATGGTATAGACGAATCTGTGATACTCATGCGACAATTCGTCAAAGTCAATCTGTAAGACGTCCTGGCTGTTCAGTACCATTACCGGAGGCGACAGCCAGTCATTGTTGACTACAGCCTGAACGGTCTTGATGTTGGGCGCATATATGATGCACTTAGACTGCAGGTGGAGGGTGAGGCAACAGGAAAACAGTACAGCCAAAAGGATTCTTAATCTCGTCATACGGATTGGTGTCTCAGATAGTTTGCGTGTCTAATCGGTTTCCTTGCGGAAAAGAAATAGAGTCAAGAACGTCTTTCCCATAATACATGGATTGTCTGTTCTTGACTCCGATAAGGGTTGGTTGTTCTGAATGAACAACGGATTATTTCTTGTTGATAGCCATGTCAACAGTAACGGCAACTGCTACAGTAGCACCTACCATGGGGTTGTTACCCATGCCAAGGAAGCCCATCATCTCAACGTGTGCAGGAACAGAAGAGGAACCTGCAAACTGAGCGTCAGAGTGCATGCGTCCCAAGGTATCGGTCATGCCGTAAGAAGCAGGACCTGCTGCCATGTTGTCGGGATGGAGGGTTCTACCTGTACCGCCACCTGAAGCTACTGAGAAGTAGGGCTTGCCGGCAAGCACACGCTCCTTCTTATAGGTACCAGCCACGGGATGCTGGAAACGGGTGGGGTTGGTAGAGTTACCTGTGATGGAAACATCCACATCCTCCAGCCAGTTGATGGCAACTCCTTCGCGCACATCGTCAGCTCCATAGCAGTTCACCTTGGCGCGGGGACCGTCTGAATAAGCGATGCGGTTCACCACATTCACCTTGCCTGTAAAGTAATCGAACTTGGTCTGTACGTAGGTAAATCCGTTGATGCGGCTGATAATCATGGCTGCATCTTTGCCCAAACCGTTCAGAATGCAACGAAGAGGATTCTTGCGCACCTTGTTGGCCATCTCGGCAATCTTGATGGCACCCTCAGCAGCGGCAAAGCTCTCGTGACCTGCAAGGAATGCAAAGCACTGAGTATCTTCGCTCAACAGACGGGCAGCCAGATTTCCATGACCCAGACCTACCTTACGGTCGTCGGCTACAGAACCGGGAATACAGAAACTCTGCAGTCCGATACCGATGGCCTCGGCAGCCTCGGCAGCAGTCTTTACACCCTTCTTGATGGCAATAGCGGCACCACATACGTATGCCCATTTTGCATTCTCAAAGCAAATGCCCTGAGTGTCCTCGCAAATCTGATAAGGATCAACACCGGCATCTTCGCAAATTTGGTTAGCCTCTTCAATATCCTTGATGCCGTTTTCGTTCAATGCGGCAAGAACTTGCTTGATACGACGTTCCTGGCTCTCGAAACTTACTTTTCTAATCATTGTCAATGTCCTCCTTATTCTTTACGTGGGTCAATACTCTTCACAATACCTTGCTCAGCCTTGGTGCGTCCATAAGAGCCTGTAAACTTCTTCACAGCCTCGTTGGCATCCATGCCGGCCTTGATGGCTTCCATCATCTTGCCCAGGTGGACATACTCGTATCCGCAAACCTGATTGTCCTTGTCCAAGAACATCTTGGTGATGTATCCTTCGGTCAGTTCCAGATAACGGGTACCCTTTGCCACTGTTCCGTACAGTGTACCTGTCTGACTGCGCAGACCCTTGCCAAGGTCTTCCAAACCGGCACCGATAACCAAGCCGCCTTCTGAGAATGCGCTCTGGCTGCGGCCGTAAACAATCTGCAAGAACAACTCGCGCATGGCTGTGTTGATGGCATCACACACCAAGTCGGTGTTCAGTGCCTCCAGAATAGTCTTGCCAGGCAGGATTTCTGAAGCCATGGCAGCAGAATGGGTCATACCTGTGCAACCGATGGTCTCCACAAGGCACTCCTGAATTACGCCTTCCTTGATGTTCAAGGAGAGTTTGCAAGCACCCTGCTGAGGAGCACACCATCCTACACCATGCGTGTAACCTGAGATGTCTTTAATCTCTTTAGCCTGAATCCATTTCCCTTCTTCTGGAATGGGGGCTGGTCCGTGATTAGGACCTTTTGCAACAACACACATGTTGTTGACTTCGTTAGAATACTGCATATTCTTTACCTAAATTATGAATAAATATGAATACTAAAAATCCTTTTCTCCTGCAAAATTACAATTTTTTCTCTACATGCTAATGGTTTATTTCCCTGTTTTTTTTCCTTTAACATGATTTTATTCCTTATAGCGTGGGATTGTAATATGAGGGTGACAAACCGCAGCGGTTATCACCTGTCTTTCTGGCGGTATCGGTCACTTGTTGTCTTTCAGTTTCTGCATTTCGTGCATCACCGCCACGTTTGCCCTGCGCCAGTCGGTGTCCAGCGAAAACCGTGTGAAACAGTCGGTGCGTGCATAGTAACTCAGCGTGAGCTCGTGTTCCGGGTCATTGAAGAGTGGGTTGGAATAAGAGGCATCCATGAACAGTCTGACTACCTTTATCTGAAAGTTGGCTGGCATCTGGCTGCTTTCCACGACAGAGTTCAGGTAGTAGCTGATGAAGTTATGCAGGGCATAGGCTTCCTTGTCCAGAAACGTAGCCGTCGAGTCGGGCATCTGCTCTCTCATCTTTATCAGAAGATAATCCAAGGCATCCACCTTGAACTGCGCCACCTGTCTTACCAGTTCGTTGGCGTTCTTGTCTGCTGCGGTACTCTTGGCGTTGCTCAAGATTTCGTTGTATACAGCTTGCGAGTAGGCTGCCTGTAGTGTGAGCAGGAGCACTAAAATGCCGATTATCCTTTTCATCTTCTTCAGTTTTTACTTAAAACGAGGGTGTTGTCGATACAATCGGGCAGTTCGTTATCGTAGTGGGTCACCATCAGCAAGGTTTTATCCGGGTCTTTGCAGTAGTCGTTGATAACACGTTTTACCTTGATGCTGTTGGCATCGTCCAGTCCGTGTAACGGTTCGTCCAGAATCAACAGTTGCGGACTCTTGACGAAGGCGCGTGCCAGCAATACCATTCTCTGTTCGCCACTCGACAGTTGCAGGAAAGCCTTGTCGGCCAATGCTGCTATGCCAAATACCTCCATCCAGTGCAGGCACGATTCCTTTTCCTCCTTGGAGGGCTTGGCGTACAGACCCACCGTGTCTTTCAGTCCGCTTGCTACAATCTCTATGGCAGGCAGGTTGTGCTTGTATGCCCTGTGTAGTTCGGGCGATACGTAGCCTATATGTTTCTTGATGTCCCAAATACTTTCTCCGCCTCCGCGTTTCTTTCCGAAGAGGGTGATGTCGGCGGCATAGCCCTGTGGGTTGTCGGCGCAAATCAGCGAGAGCAGCGTACTCTTTCCCGAACCGTTTGGACCCTTGATAGCCCAGTGTTCGCCTTTTTGTACTGTCCAGCTGAAGTTTTGTAGAATGGTACGTGCGCCATACCTGATGTTCACTCGGTTGAACTGTATGAGTGGTTCCACGATGTGCATGTTTTCCACCACCACGGTACGGGTGATGAAGTCGGGAATGTCTGCTTTGCGCGACACCACCAGGATAATCTGCAAAGGATAGTTGCTGATGAGCTGCTTCAGCGTGTCGGTAAGTTCCTGTCGGGCAGTCACGTCCAGTCCGATATACGGATTGTCGATAATCAGCACGCGGGGTTTCTGCTCCAGCGCCTGGCGCAGCACATGTTTTCTCAGTTCTCCGCTTGAAAGCGTCACGATGGCATTCTCATCCGTCAGTTCGTGCTGGTTCCACCGTTGTTGCAGGTAGTACTGGCTGTCGATGGCGCCGTACGAGTCGCGGAAGGTGATCAGTTTGATGTTGTCGGCAATATAGGGCAGCTGGCTCGGTCTGAAATCGTATTTCGCCTGGTTGTGCAGCAGGGGATGCCTGCCCGTAATGATGTCCACCAGCATGGATTTTCCTGCTCCGTTGGCGCCGTAGATGGCTAAGTGCTCTCCGTCGCGCAATTCAAAGTTGACGGGATGCGCCATCCTCCATGCCGGATTCCTGGTCTCCCCCTGTTCTATTTGGATGATTGTTTGTTGCATATCTTGTCTTGATTTCTGTTGATATAGTCTTTCCAGCCCCGGTAGTGCGCCTGCGATTCGGGCCGTCCCAGTTGCAGGTAGTGGCAGTAGGCAGCCCCTAAGGCATCGGTCGCATCCATAAAGGTGTGCATGTCGTCTTCCGGAATATGCAGCAACCGTTGCAGCATACCCGCCACCTGCTCTTTCGAAGCCTGTCCCTGTCCGGTTATCGCCATCTTTATTTTCAGTGGAGCATATTCGTGTATGGGTATGCCGTGGTTGATGGCAGCCGCAATGGCGGTACCCTGCGCCCTTCCCAGTTTCAGCATAGACTGCACGTTCTTTCCGAAAAAAGGTGCCTCAATCGACATTTCATCGGGTAGGTAAGTGTCGATGATGGCAGTTACCCGTTTGAAGATATGCCCCAGTTTGAGGTATCCGTCAGCAAACTTCCTCAAGTCTATCACTCCCATGGTCATCATGGATGCCTTGTTGTTCGTAATCTTGAGTAGACCGTAACCCATGATGTTGGTGCCAGGGTCGATACCCAGTATTATCTTGTCTTTAATTAACATATACAGCTTTACTTTCATTGCCGTAGCGATCCATCGCCGTAACGGCATAGTTCATAGGTATTTTGCCGCTTCTTCGGCCTATTTGTATGTGGTTGCCCCTCACGCGGGCTGCTACAAGCCATCGCGCATCCTCGGTGTCAAAGTGGGCTTGTGGCGAGGCGTAGACATTATACATCAGGTAATTGTTGTCCTTGTTGTCAGCGTCCTGCAGCCAGTACAGACAGTCGTTGTCTGCGGTTCGGTCAAGTCTTACCTGTTTCGGAGGTAACGGTATCGAGGAGCTGTAGCAGTTGCTCATGGGGGGTGTCAAAGCCAAGGTGAAGTTGAACTGGTTCCTGACGAACGAATATATACCCTTGGTGTCGTCCAGAAAGAAGCGGGTTCTGAACAGGGCGTAGCCTGTGCGCCAGCTCCTGCCTACCTGCAACTGTCTCGCGATGGTTTCCAGCGGCCAGTCTCTTTCCCGGGGAGACAGCATGTAGGCTGCCAGTCCTGCCACCACTTGATTGTTTCCGCATTGTTCTATCCAGTCGAGCAGAAAAGGATAGAAGTCGTTCCCTTTGAAGTAGAGCATAGGGTAGAGATGGTCCATCAGTCCGAGCTTTACCCAAGTCTGCGCGTCTTGTCCCACTCTGCCAAACGAGTTCCAGCCCTTGCTGGAGTAGCGTGCCAGGTCGTCGTGCTTGCCTATTGGCGAACAACTCAATCTTACCCACGGTTTTTCGCGCTTTACGGCAGCGTTCACTTGCGATACTATACGGGTGATGTTGGCGCGCTCCTTGTTGCCCGTCCGTTTTATCTTCCACGTTTCAGGATAGCGGATATAGTCCAGATGGATGCCGTCCACGTCATAATTGACAGCTATTTCCCTGCATATCCCCGCCAGGTAGTCTGCCGTTCCCTCGTATTCGGGGTTAAGAAAACCCTCATCGCCCACCTTTTTCATCATGCCTGGATGTCTTTTCCTCAGATTGGCGCACCCCTTCTGGTTCCATTTGCCCGCAGGCAGCGCCACCACCCAGGCATGCAGTTCCAGTCCCCTCTGATGGCACGCCTCTATCGCAAACTGAAGCGCATCGTATTGGGGCGATTTTCCGGGGATGCCGCTGAGACATCCGTCCCAAGGTTCGTATGATGAGGGGTAGATGGTGGTTGCCCTGATACGTGTCTGTAGCAGTATGGTGTTGATGCCTGCCTCTTTCAGCCTGTCCAGCATCCGGCACAACTCTCTTTGCTGTCTTTCTTTAGAGGTGGCTGTCTGGCTGTAGGAGCGTGGCCAGTCCAGTCCTCCCAGCGTGGTCAGCCATACCGCCCTTACTTCGTGTTTGGGTGCCGCAAACAGCAGATAACTGTCAGAGTCTGCACCTTTGGCGCCGGTCAACGTCATTGCCAATAGGCAGAACAACAGGCACGCCTTGTATCTGAAAAGGTGAAAAACTCGCATTAATCGTCTGATTTTGATGCAAAGTTATTATATTTTTTTCATTTTCCGAATAAAAATCGTTACTTTTGCAACGACAAATAACCAAGCAAGAATGATTTCTTTTTTAATCAGTTTAGTTGTTCTGATTGTCGCATACTTTGTGTATGGCAAGTTTGTGGAGCGCGTGTTTGGTCCCGACAATCGAACCACCCCCGCTGTCAGCATGGCTGATGGGGTTGACTACATGGTGCTTCCCTCGTGGAAAATATTTATGATACAGTTCCTCAACATCGCAGGAACGGGACCAATCTTCGGCGCCATCATGGGTGCCAAGTTCGGGCCTTCCTGCTATCTGTGGATTGTGTTGGGATGTGTGTTCGCAGGAGCTACCCATGACTATCTCAGTGGCATGCTCTCTCTGAGAAATGGCGGCATGGGCTGGCCCAAACTTATCGGCAAGTACTTGGGCGACAGGATGCAGAAACTGATGCTGGTGTTTTCCGTGATGCTACTGATACTGGTGGGAGCCGTATTTGTATATAGTCCTGCGGAGATATTACATTCCATCGGCGGTCCTACGCTTATGTGGGTGCTCACCATCTTCGCCTACTATTTCATCGCCACCATGCTGCCCATCGACAAGATTATCGGCAGAATCTATCCTGTATTTGCCATATCTCTACTCTTCATGGCGGTTGCCCTGTTGTGTGTGCTTATCGCTAAGTTCCCTGATCTGCCTGAGTTCTGGGATGGTCTGGGCAACAAGGCACTTACAGTGGATTCCTCGTGGAAAGACACCCTTTTCCCCTGTCTCTTCATCACCGTTGCGTGTGGTGCGATAAGCGGATTCCATGCCACCCAGACGCCTCTTATGGCGCGTTGCATGTCCTCGGAGCACAAGGGATGCCCAATCTTCTACGGAGCCATGATTACCGAAGGTTTGGTTGCTCTTATCTGGGCTACGGTTTCCTCCTACTTTTTCTATGCCTCGCCCACGCCGGGCTATGAGGTTATTGACTCTCCTTTGACAGCCGGCGGCTTCATCACCTCTGCGCCCAAGGTGGCATATATTGTATGCAACGACTGGTTGGGAATGGTGGGCGGTCTGTTGGCTTTGCTGGGCATCGTGGCGGCTCCCATCACCAGTGGCGATACGGCGTTGCGCTCTGCCCGTCTGTGCGTGGCGGAATTTTTCAATATTGACCAGAAGCCTGTGCTCAAGCGTCTGTATGTGAGCGCGCCCCTGTTCGCTCTCACCATATTGCTGTTGGTGTGGCAGATTGAGAATCCCGACGGCTTCAAGGTTATCTGGCAGTATTTCGGATGGTTCAACCAGTCGATGTCTGTGGCCACTTTGTGGATGCTCTCCGTCTATCTGGCACACAAGCGCAAGCCCTATATCATCACGCTCGTTCCTGCTGTGTTCATGACCATGGTGTGCTCGTCGTTCTTCATGGTATCGCGTCAGATGCTCCATTTGGACAGCGTGCCGGGCTATTTCCTGGCAGCGGCTTTCACCCTGTTGCTCACTTTCATCTATTTCAAGAAAGCGGTTTTCTCACGTAAAAATTAATGCTGGTCGGTCAATAAGTATTTAACAGATATGATCTTGTCGATGGGGCATACCTATAATAAGAATATTATTCAATTCAAAATTCAAGTATATGAAAAGAAGTATTGTTTCACTCATCCTGTTGCTCGTAGCAATTACCGTTAGTGCTCAATTCGAAAAAGGTACCAAGTACATAGGCTCTTCGTTGTCGGGTGCCAGTCTTAGTTACAACGGCTCCGAAAAGGGCAGTTTTGGCATTCAGGCTAAGGCGGGATATTTTTTGCAGGACGACTGGATGGTAACTGCGCAGCTTTCGTATGACAAGAAGAACGATGTTCCCGCAAGTTACAGTATTGGTGGAGGTGTGCGCTATTATATCGTGCAGAATGGCTTGTATCTTGGAGCTGGCGTTTCCATCAAGCACTACACTACCGATTTCAACGACTTTATGCCCGGCATACAGATTGGTTACTCCTTCTTCTTGAACAAGTCTGTCACCGTAGAACCCGAGTTGTTCTATGACCAGTCGTTCAAGAATCACGGCGATTACAGTACCTTTGGTGTGAGGGTAGGTTTGGGCGTTTATCTCTGAAGATAGATACCCATACTCTCCGGTTGGAGGCATGATGCCAGGCGCTTGACCTGCTGTTAGGATGCTGTCGGTTTGATGGCGTCCCGTCAGTTGTGTGCAACAGTTAGGACAAACGGCAAAAAAACGCAGGAAAGCTGCCCGTATTACAAAAAAACACAGTATCTTTGTGCTCGGTTATGATAGTGGCTGCAAGGCGTGAAAACAGCTGGAGCCAAGATAGTTTAATTCAAATATTGTTAAGATATGCTGAGCGTAGAAGAACTTACGGATGCGTTGATAGATCTGGCATTTGCAGAAGATATTGGTGATGGTGACCATACAACCCTGTGCTGCATTCCGCAGGACGTGATGGGAAAGTCGCAGTTGCTCATCAAGGAAGATGGGATATTGGCGGGAGTGGAAGTGGCAAAAGAGGTGTTCCGCCGATTTGACAGCACCATGCAGGTAGAGACCCTGAAACAGGATGGCGACAAAGTGGTCAAGGGAGATGTGGCGATGGTAGTGACCGGCAAGGTACGCTCGCTGTTGCAGACAGAGAGACTGATGCTCAATATCATGCAGCGCATGAGCGGTATTGCCACCATGACCCACCGCTATGTGGAAAAGCTTGAGGGTACCCATACCAGAGTGCTCGATACCAGAAAAACCACTCCCGGTATGCGAATGCTTGAAAAACAGGCGGTAAAGATTGGCGGAGGATGCAACCACCGTATTGGACTGTTTGACATGATATTGTTGAAAGATAATCACGTGGACTTTGCAGGCGGCATAAGCAATGCTATCCACCGTTGCCACGAGTATCTTGCAGAGAAGAATCTTGACCTGAAGATTGAGATAGAGGTACGCAATTTCGATGAGTTGCAGCAGGTACTCGACTGTGGCGGTGTGCATCGCATCATGCTCGACAACTTCTCGGTGGCTGATACCCGCAAGGCGGTAGAGATTATCGGCGGCAAATACGAAACGGAATCGAGCGGTGGCATCACCTTCGACACCATCCGCAACTATGCAGAGTGTGGCGTGGATTATGTTTCCGTAGGCGCCCTTACCCATTCGGTCAAAGGACTGGACATGAGTTTCAAGGCCTGTTGACGGCAAGTTTTCACCTTCATTTTTTTGCACATCCTTTTATGGTAAAACTGTTTCAAAGAGCACTGCTTGTCTGTCTGTCATTGCTGCCCCTATGCGACGTGCTGGCGTGTACCAATCTGATAGTAGGGAAAAAGGCAAGCGCCGACGGCTCCGTTTTCTGCACCTATAGTTGTGACGATTATGGCGCATTCCGCAAGTTGGACTATTATCCGGCCGGCGTCCATGCCAAAGGCGAGATGGTAAACATCGTTGATCTCGACACACACAAGTTCCATGGCAGCCTTCCACAGGCACCGGAAACCTATAAGGTGGTGGGCAATATTAATGAATATCAGGTGACGTTAGGCGAAACCACCTTCGGCGGAAGGGAAGAGATGGTGGATTCTACAGGTCTGTTCGACTACGGTTCTCTGATGCTTATGGGATTGCAACGTGCCAAGACCGCACGCGAGGCTATTGCTGTAATGACTTCACTGGCAGAGAAATACGGATATAACAGCGAAGGGGAAACCTTTACGATATGCGACCCCAACGAGGCTTGGATTATGGAGATGATGGGCTGCGGACCAGGTAGCAAGGGTGTGGTATGGGTGGCAATGCGTATTCCCGATGAGGCTATCTGTGCCCACGCCAATCAAAGTCGGATTCGCACCTTCGACATGAAGGACAAGAAAAACGTGATGTATTCTAAAAACGTGGTGACCTTTGCCAAATCGCAAGGCTGGTATATGGGTAAGGATGCCGATTTCAGCTTCTGCGATGTATATGCCGCCCCCGATTTCGCAGGGCGCAGGTATTGCGAGGCACGCGTATGGAGCTTCTTTAACCATTTTTCTAAAGGCATGGAGCGCTACCTGCCTTACGCTGAAGGCAAGGTGGCTGATGCCGAACCCATGCCGTTGTGGCTGGTGCCTGACAGAAAGGTATCGCTTGCCGATGTGATGGCGTGTATGCGCGACCATTATGAAGGTACGCCCTTTTCTTTGGACAGCGATATAGGTGGCGGAATATGGGAGATGCCTTATCGGCCCACGCCATTGGCATACAAGTATGATGGCAAGACTTGCTTCAACGAGCGCCCCATCAGCACGCAACAGTCTGCCTTTGTGTATGTCAGTCAGATGCGCTCATGGCTGCCCCGCGAGATAGGAGGCATCCTGTGGTTCTGCAATGACGATGCCAATATGGCACCCTTCACACCCGTCTATTGCTCCGTTTCGAGTGCTCCCGTGTGCTACGCCACTCCCGGTGCCGATGGAGTGAACTTCAGCATGGACAATGCCTTTTGGGTATGCAATTGGGTGAGCAATATGGTCTATCCCAGATACAGCCAGATGTTTGGCAGTCTGCAGACTGTCAGAGACTCGCTCGACTCCTCTTACCTCACGATACAGACAGAGATAGAGCAGGAGGCGCTCCGACGTCATTCCTTGTCACCAGACGATGCCATAAGTTATCTTACCGCTTACTCACAACTGAAGGCGCAGCAGATGCTTGACAGATGGAAGCAACTGGCGGTTTATCTCATCGTGAAATACAACGATATGGTGGTCAAACCCGAGAAGGATGGAAAGTTTGTGATGACTCCTTACGGATTGCCCGCAGCTCCTGTAAGACCCGGATATTCTGACAACTACAAGCGCGAACTGCTGAAAAACTCAGGCGACAGATACTATATCCCGAAATAAATATGGGGCTGATGTGACGCGGCTCGAAATATTTGTGTAACTTTGCAGCTTGAAAAATGAAAATGGCATGGTAAAAAGGTTTGTCGCTGCATTGTTCGATTTGGACGGAGTGGTGTTTGATACTGAGTCACAATACTCGGAGTTTTGGGCACAGCAAGGAAAGGAATACCATCCGGAGCTACCCCTTTTTTCACAGCTGATCAAGGGACAGACCCTGCAGCAGATTTACGACAACTATTTTGACGGCGAACTTGCCTCGTACAGAGACCTGATAACAGACAGGCTCAATCAGTTTGAAAAAGGCATGTCGTTCCGTTATGTCAAAGGCTTTTTGCAGTTTGTTGGCGAGTTGCGTGTGCACGGAGTCAAAACGGCAGTAGTCACGAGTTCCAACCGCCATAAGATGGAAAATGTGTATGCAAAATGCCCGGAGTTCAAATCCTTATTCGACGAGATTCTCACGGCAGAGGATTTCTCGGCAAGCAAGCCCGAGCCCGACTGCTACCTTACTGCGGCAAGCCGTTTTGCAGCCGCCAAGGAGGAATGTATCGTGTTTGAAGACAGTTTCAACGGACTTCAATCGGGCTGTGCCGCACAGATGAAGGTGGTAGGTCTTGCCACTACCAATACTCCCGATGCCATTGCCCCTTATTCTCATGTGGTTATCAGCGATTACACCCATTTTGGTGTGGAAGACTGCATGAACCTGATTCGTCAAGATTAAGTTATTCATTATATCATTATGGCAGGTTATTTAGTTACTGACAATAGAAAGGTTACCACCCACCGGCTGGTGGAAATGAAGCAGAGAGGCGAGAAAATCTCCATGCTCACCTCGTATGACTATACCACGGCTGGTATAGTGGACAAAGCCGGAGTGGACTGTATACTGGTAGGAGATTCTGCTTCCAACGTGATGGCGGGTAATGCCACTACACTTCCCATCACCGTAGATCAGATGATTTACCATGCCCGTTCAGTGGTCAGGGCGGTCAACAGGGCGCTCGTAGTGTGCGATATGCCCTTCGGCAGCTATCAGTCGAGCTGCTCTGACGGCGTGCGCAATGCCATCCGCATCATGAAGGAGAGTGGATGCGATGCCTTGAAACTGGAAGGCGGAGAGGAGATTGCCGATACCATTAGGCATATACTCGATGCGGGAATACCCGTGATGGGCCATCTGGGACTGACACCTCAAAGCATCAATAAATTCGGTACTTACAGTGTGAGGGCAAAAGAAAAGGAAGAGGCTGAAAAGCTGATTCATGACGCCCATGTGCTGGCCGAGGTGGGTTGTTTTGGCATCGTATTGGAAAAGGTGCCAGCCGCTTTGGCTGCCCAGGTGAGTAGCGAGATTTCGATACCCACCATTGGTATTGGAGCAGGAGCGCATACCGACGGACAGGTGCTGGTTGTGGCTGATATGCTGGGCATGACACAAGGATTCCGCCCGCGCTTCCTGAGGCGCTATGCCGACCTCAACTCGGTGATGACCGATGCGATCGGCAGGTATGTGGAGGATGTGAAAAACGGCGATTTCCCCCTGGAGAGCGAATCTTATTGAGCATGAACAATCAGAATACACCTGTACACATCAATCTGTGGCATAAAGACTTCTGGCTGATTGCCTTGACGCATCTGTTCCTCTCGGTTTCGGTGTATATGTTCATTCCCGTGTTGCCGTTGTGGCTTTTAGGCAGGGGCACCTACACCTTTGTCCATGTGGGACATATGCTCTTCGCTTTCACGGGCGGTCTGTGGCTGTTGGGCGCGTTCTGCTCTTATCTGGTACAACGGTACAGGAGGAACGTGGTGTGCGTGATGAGTATATTTTTGCTGATAATCAGCACCTTGACCCTGCATTACGAGCCTATTCTCTCGCGCCTCTTCCCGGAAGTGCCGGTAGTTGAGCTATTACGCCTGCTGTCGGGAGCGTGCTTTGGCTTGGCGCAGATGGTGTTGGGCAGCACGCTTATAAATGATACCTGTGAATCTTTTTTGCGTACAGAGGCCAACCATAGCGCTTCGTGGTTCCAGCGGTTCTCGCTGGCTTTAGGACCCTTGCTGGGCATCGTGGTCTATTCGTTGCCCGTAGGTTTCGACGGCGTCCTTCTTGTCTCTTCTGCATTCGCAGTGGCGGCGGCATTGCTCATCCTATCGGTACATTTCCCCTTCAGAGCCCCTGACGAAAGCGTGAAACGGGTGAGTCTGGACAGGTTTTTCCTTCCTCATAGTTTTCCCTTGTATCTGAACCTGCTACCGGTCATCATCACCGTAGGACTGCTGCTGTCGCTTAATACCACGGTGCTTTTCTACTGCATGATTATGTGTGGCTTCCTGCTGGCTTTGGTGTGCCAGCGCTTTGTCTTCCCCAATGCCGATCTTAGGAGCGAAGTGGTTTCCGGACTGATACTGTTGCTGTGTGCCATCCTGCTGTACAGGTTCGTACAGGTACAGACGGTATATTATGTGGCCCCCCTGTTCATCGGCGTGGCGTACGGACTGATTGGCGCCCGTTTCCTGCTGTATTTCATACGATTGAGCAAGCATTGTCAGCGGGGAACGGCTCAGAGCACTTACATGCTGGTGTGCGAAAGCGGGCTCTTTCTGGGTATGGGTATCGGATACGGTATGTTTGGTGAAGACAGCATCTCGGCATTGAACCTATGCATGTGCCTTGTTGGCGTGTCGTTGCTGCTCTATCATTTCTATGTGCATCAGTGGTTTATATCTCATAAAAACAGGTGATTCTTTGCATAAATGCTGGAAAAGTATTACTTTTGTGGCAATTTTTAAAAATTCTATTTATAGTTAAGTCAGATGAATATTTCATATAAGTGGTTGAAGGAATATGTAGATTTCCAATTAAGCCCGCAGGAAGTGTGTGACGTGTTGACCTCCATCGGTCTTGAAGTGGATGCCCTGGAAGAGGTGCAGAGCATCAAGGGCGGACTGAAAGGGCTGTATGTTGGAGAAGTGCTTACATGTGAACCTCATCCCAATTCAGATCATCTCCATGTGACTACTGTGGATTTGGGGCGTGAGCAGCCTTCACAGATTGTTTGTGGAGCACCTAATGTAGCGGCAGGTCAGAAGGTGATTGTGGCAGACTTAGGTTGCATCTTGTATGATGGTGACAAGGAATTTGTGATTAAGAAGTCGAAACTACGTGGCGTAGAGAGCTGCGGCATGATTTGTGCCGAAGACGAGATAGGCATAGGCACAAGCCACGAGGGAATCATCGTGCTTCCTCAGGATGCCAAAACAGGTACGCCTGCAGCGGAATACTATCATCTGGACAGCGACTGGCTTATCGAGGTGGACATAACCGCCAACCGTGCGGATGCCTTGTCGCACTGGGGTGTGGCGAGAGACCTGTATGCCTGGCTCAAGCGTAACGGCTATGCTACAGACTTGCATCGCCCGGATTGCAGCAAGTTTGTAGTGGACAACCATGACCTGCCTATCCGTGTGGAAATACATAATACAGAGGCTTGTGCCCGATATGCCTGCCTCAGCATTACCGGCTGTAAAGTGCAGGAGAGTCCGCAGTGGCTGCAACAGAAACTGACAACCGTAGGTCTGAGACCCATCAACAATATCGTGGACATCACCAATTATGTGATGATGGCTTACGGACAGCCCATGCATTGCTTTGACGCGGATATGGTGAAAGGGCACTCCATTCTTGTGAAGACACAGCCCAGCGGTACCAAGTTTGTTACCCTGGATGGAGAGGAACATACGCTCGACGAGCACGACTTGAGC
Organism: uncultured Prevotella sp.; assembly: GCA_945830055.1. Lineage (GTDB taxonomy): Bacteria > Bacteroidota > Bacteroidia > Bacteroidales > Bacteroidaceae > Prevotella. The sequence goes on along the minus strand of CALZXH010000002.1, from coordinate 26,925 downwards.
ATTTGCAACGAGTCAGAGCCCATGTGTATTGCGGGAATATTCGGAGGAAAGGGTAGCGGAACCTATGAAACCACTACCAATATCGTGCTGGAGAGTGCCTATTTCCATCCTACTTGGATTAGAAAGAGTGCGCGCAAGCATGGGTTGAGTACCGATGCCTCGTTCCGCTTTGAACGTGGAATTGACCCTGACAATGTGGTTTATGCCCTGCAGCAGGCAGCCATCCTGTGCAAGGAGTTGGCTGGCGGAAAAATATCGATGGATATTTGCGACTGCTATCCAAGACCCATAGAGGGGGCTGACGTGAAGTTGCAGTACAGTTATGTCAACAGTCTGATAGGAAAGGAGATCCCCGCCCAAGACATCAAGGATATCTGCTTAAGTTTGGAAATGACAATCGTTGAAGAAAACGAACAAGGACTGTTGCTGCATGTGCCGGCATACCGGGTGGACGTGCAGAGACCGTGCGACGTTGTGGAAGAGATATTGCGTATTTACGGATACAATAACGTGGAGATTCCAACCCAACTGAAGGGATGCCTGGTGGTGAAGGGGGATGAAGACAAGAAACATACGCTGGCCAATTTGGTGAGTGAGCAGTTGGTGGGTTGCGGTTTCCGTGAGATCCTGAACAACTCGCTTACCCGCAGTGCCTATTACGAACAGCTGGAAACTTTGGATTCTACCCGTCTGGTGAGAATCATGAATCCGCTGAGCAGCGACTTGAATGTGATGCGCCAGACACTGCTGTTTGGAGGATTGGAAAGCATTGAGTATAACACAAAGCACAAGAATGGCAATCTCCGCCTGTTCGAGTTCGGAAACGTCTATCAGTATGACAGCGAAAAGAAGAACGAGGAGAAGCCTATCGCGGCTTATCGTGAACAGCATCATCTGGCGTTGTGGCTTACCGGTAAGCGTGTGGAGAACTGCTGGATTCATCCCGAAGAGGATAGTAGCATCTATGAACTGGAGGCATATGTGGAGAATATCCTGGCCCGTGTGGGACTGCCCACCGATGCTGTGGTGCGTAAAAAGAATGTAAGCAAAGTTTTTGCCGCAGGCTACACTATTGAGCATCGCTCCGGCAAGTTGATTGCAGAGGTGGGAATCCTCAGCAAGGCTGTCCTCAAGATGATGGATATATCTGACCCCGTGTATTATGCAGAAATCAACTGGACTGCACTTGCCAAGATGGTACGCGGACACAAGACGGAATACAAGGAGATAAGCAAATATCCCTCTGTAAGCCGCTGTCTGGCGCTGCTGGTAGATAATAACGTGGAGTTTGAACAGATAGAGAGTATTGCCCGCCAAGCAGAGAAGAATCTGCTCAAAAAGGTGGTTCTCTTTGATGTCTATGAAGGACAGAATCTGCCAAAGGGCAAGAAGAGTTATGCTGTGAACCTGATTTTGCAGGATGATTCCAAGACTCTGAAGGACAAGCAGATTGATGCTATCATGCAGAAGATGATAGCCAATCTGACCTCCAAATTAGGCGCTGAGTTAAGGTAAAGGTGTATTTGCAACGAAGTTTTATAACATAAGAATATTTTACAATTATGGGAAGAGCATTTGAATATCGCAAAGCGGCAAAATTGAAGAGATGGGGACACATGGCCCGTACTTTCACGAAGATTGGTAAACAGATTGCAATAGCAGTGAAGGCAGGAGGACCTGAACCCGAGAACAATCCCACATTGCGCGCTATTATTGCCAATGCCAAGCGCGAGAATATGCCGAAAGACAATATCGAGCGTGCCATCAAAAACGCTATGGGCAAGGACCAGAGCGACTATAAGGAAGTAACCTATGAAGGCTACGGTCCTCATGGTGTGGCAGTTTTTGTGGAAACCCTTACCGACAATACCACCCGTACGGTGGGTGACGTGCGCTCTGTATTCAATAAGTTCAACGGTAACCTGGGTACACAGGGTAGTCTTTCGTTCCTTTTTGACCACAAAAGCGTATTCACCTTCAAGAAAAAGGAGGGCCTTGACATGGATGAGATGATCCTGGACCTGATAGACTATGGCGTGGAAGACGAGTATGATGAGGACGAGGAAACATCAGAAATCACTATCTATGGTGACCCGAAGAGTTTCGGAGAAATCCAGAAGCATCTTGAAAGCCAGGGCTTTGAAGTAACTGGTGCCGAATTTACACGCATCCCCAACGACCTGAAAGAGGTGAACGAGGAACAGAGGGAAACAATCGATAAGATGGTAGAACGACTGGAAGACTTTGATGATGTCCAGACGGTTTATACTAATATGAAATCAGCAGAATAACTGATGGCTTTGTAGAGCGTTGCTGTAGAAAGCGATTTGTTTTATTTACAAATACATGCTGAGCCTCTTTGCTTGGCATGTTTTTTGTGAATGAGGAAGGCATAGAGAATCTCGTTGCTGTAGTAGAAAGGAACGGTGGGGGTAGAATGGTATTATTTTCTGACGATAGGATGTGGGCCAATGAGATATTTTATAACATTGAGTTATGACGGTACGCGCTACCATGGCTGGCAGATACAGCCCGATGGCATCACTGTGCAACAGGTGTTGCAGGATGCGCTTTCCACATTGTTGCGCCAAGAGATTGTAGTGGTGGGCGCTGGACGAACTGATGCCGGGGTGCATGCCCGGAAGATGGTGGCTCATATCGACGTGAACGGAGAGATACAGGATACAGGACAGCTCGTGTACAAACTCAATAGCTTCCTGCCCTATGATATTTCGGTTCAGCATGTAAAGCCGGTCAGTGAGGAAATGCATGCGCGTTTTAGTGCCACAAGCAGAAGGTACCGCTATTTTGTCCATACGAAAAAGAATCCATTCAGGAAAAAATACTCGTGTGAGTTGCATTTCGATTTGGATTACGAACTGATGAATGTAGCAGCTGCAAAGCTGAAAGAGTATGCTGATTTTGGTGCATTTTGTAAAAGCCATTCGGATGTGAAGACTACCATCTGTGCTGTGATACAGGCTCATTGGGTGAATTATGAACCTGATGCCTGGTACTTTGAAATTGAGGCAAACCGGTTCCTGCGCAATATGGTCAGGGCTGTGGTGGGAACTCTTGTAGAGGTAGGACGTCATCGCATGTCGCTGACTCAGTTCGAAAAAGTGGTGGAAGAGGGGCGCAGGACTGGTGCTGGTGAGTCGATGCCGGCTAATGCCCTTTTTTTGGAATCTGTGGAATATAATAGTTTATTGGAGTAAATGACTTATGTGGCTGATTTGGGCTTTTTTATCTGCCGTATTATTAGGTTTCTATGATGTTTTCAAGAAACAATGCCTGAGGAATAATGCCGTCATTCCTATCCTGTTCCTTAATACGCTGTTCTCTTCTCTGCTGTTCTTGCCTTTCATACTGCTTGGTGCCAGTACGGACGTTCTTACGGCTTCTCCTTTTGATATCGAAAATGGTGGATTCCATGAACATCTTTATGTCGTGGGTAAAAGCTGTATTGTTTTGAGCAGTTGGATATTAGGCTATTTTGGCATGAAACATCTGCCTCTTACCATCGTTGGGCCTATCAATGCCACAAGACCTGTAATGGTGCTTGTCGGTGCATTCTTGGTATTCGGGGAGCGTCTTAACCTGTGGCAGTGGGCTGGTGTGTTTTTGGCTGTCCTTTCGTTCTTCATGCTCAGCCGAAGCGGAAAGAAGGAGGGGATTGACTTCAAGCACAACAGTTGGATATGGATGATTGTCGGGGCCGCCTTGTTGGGTGCCCTGAGTGGCTTGTATGACAAGTATCTGATGGCTCCTCCTGAAAATGGCGGTGTGGGTCTGAACAGGATGTTTGTACAAAGTTGGTACAACATCTACCAGTGTTTCATGATGGCGGCTGTCTTGATGCTGTTGTGGTGGCCAGGCAGAAAACACACCACTCCCTTTACATGGCATTGGAGCATTATCGGAGTAAGCGTGTTCTTGAGTGTAGCCGATTTTGTGTATTTTTACTCTCTCAGTCTTCCTGGAGCGATGATCAGCATTGTTTCCATGATAAGAAGGGGGAGTGTGGTAGTCAGTTTCCTATTTGGAGCGGCTGTTTTCAGGGAAAAGAATCTGAAGTCAAAATTGCTCGATCTGATTCTTGTATTGCTGGGAATGCTGTGCCTGTACATCGGAACGAGATGACACCCCAAAGGGCATTTGCCCACGTTTAACTTTAGCTAAAGAATAATGGTATCAGTAGAAAACCTGTGTGTTGAGTTCAGCGCCACGCCCTTGTTTACAGATGTCAGCTTTGTAATCAATGCTTCTGACAGAATTGCCTTGGTGGGCAAGAATGGTGCTGGCAAATCAACCATGTTGAAAATATTGTGCGGTCAGATGAAGCCTACATCCGGCACAGTGTCTGTGTCCTCGGGAGAGACTATCGGCTATTTGCCGCAGGTAATGATATTGTCTGACGATACGACAGTACGTGATGAAACCAAAAAGGCATTTCAGCATATCTTGCAGGTGAAAGAGAAAATGGAACGGCTGAACCTTCAAATGCAGGCGCGTACCGACTATGAATCCGATGAGTATATGGGCCTGGTGAAAGAGTTCACCACCACACATGAGCGCTACATGATGCTTGGTGCCGATAATTATGAAGCGGAAATAGAGCGGACTCTTTGCGGATTGGGTTTTGAAAGAACTGATCTGGACAGGCAGACCAAAGAGTTTAGCGGCGGATGGAGGATGCGTATTGAGTTGGCAAAGATACTGTTGCAGCGTCCTGACGTGCTGTTGCTTGACGAGCCTACAAACCATTTGGATATCGAGAGTATCCAGTGGTTGGAGAACTTCCTGAAACAGTCTGGAAGTGCTGTGGTGCTGGTTAGCCATGACAGGGCTTTCATCAATCAGGTATGCAACAGAACGCTCGAAATATCCTGCAAGAAAGTGATTGACTACAAGGTGAAATATGATGAGTATGTGATGTTAAGGGCACAACGCCGTGAACAGCAGCTGCGTGCTTATGAGAACCAACAGAAAGAGATCGCAGACATCAAGGATTTCATCGAGCGTTTCAGGTACAAGCCCACGAAGGCTGTCCAGGTACAGAGCCGCATCAAGCAACTGGAAAAGATTGTTCCCATTGAGATAGACGAGGTGGATGTTTCTGCCATGCACTTGAGCTTTCCGCCTTGCGTGAGAAGCGGCGATTATCCGGTTATTTGCGAGGATGTTTGTAAGTCGTATGGTACGCATACTGTTCTTGACCGCGTGAATATGAGTATCAAACGTGGTGAGAAGGTGGCTTGTGTGGGCAAGAACGGAGCTGGAAAATCCACTTTGATAAAGTGCATTATGGGAGAGATTCCCTTTGATGGAGTGCTGAAAATAGCCCATCAGGTGACCATCGGCTATTTTGCCCAGAATGAAGCCCAGTGTCTCAACGAAGAACTCACCGTTTACGAAACGATAGACCGGGTAGCTAAAGGTGAAATCCGTCTGAAAATCAATGATATTTTAGGTGCGTTCATGTTTGGAGGAGAGGCCTCGGAGAAAAAAGTCAAGTTCCTCAGCGGCGGAGAACGAAGCAGGCTGGCGATGATCCGACTGCTCATGCAACCTGTAAACCTGCTGATTATGGATGAGCCGACAAATCATCTTGACATGGCTTCCAAAGATGTGCTGAAAGAGGCAATCAGAGCCTTTGACGGAACAGCCATCATAGTGAGCCATGACAGGGAGTTCCTGGATGGTCTGGTGGACAAGGTGTATGAGTTTTCTGGAGGAAAGGTGCGCGAGTATATTGGAGGAATCTACAACTATATCAACGAGCACAATTTGGCGCAAAACACGCAGAATAACAGTCTGAAAGCGCAAAATGGTGAAGCTAAGATCGGAGGTGGAACAAACCAGCCGGCTCTTGCCTCGGCTGCCAAGCAGCTGGATGCTTTGTCTTATTCGGAAAGAAAGGAACTGCAAAAGAAACGTAGCAGACTCGAAAAGGCGGTAAAAGAAAGTGAAAATCTTATATCTGAGCTGGAAAAAGAACTGGAAAATCTTGACTTGAAACTTCAAGATGTCGAGAATGCGTCCAATATGACTTTGGTAGAACAATATACCCAACTCCAGAAAAAAATGGATACAGAACTGGAAAAATGGGAAAAATTGAGTGCAGAACTGGATAATCTCATAATTTAGACCTTTCTTTTGCTTCTTTATATATTTTTTTTCTTATCTTTGCAATAGTTTGATTATAAGAAATTTATTATGAGGTCATTCGCCCAAGCAAAAAATGGTGACGACGAAGACGTCTGGTCTGCAATCAGTTACCTTTGGGCTGGCATTGGTGCCATTATACAGAGTGACTTAGACGGTGTAATTGAAACATGCTAACATTATGATGAATGACAAGACAATTCGAAGCGATCATTTTGGTACCGGTGGAGAAATGGATTCTACAAAGCCGGCTATAAACGAAGCTCAGCAACTGCAGAACAATCATCTACAGAGAGAACTTTTTGATGCTCATAACGACAATGCAGAGAAAGTACTTAAATACTCGGCTGCACAAGAAATGCAGGCTGCGAGCGGTCCAAGCAGATGCCCGTATTGCGGTGCCCTTATCATGCCGGGTGAAGACTTCTGTGAGACATGTCACCGGTATATCAACAAGAATGTGTGCTCTTTTTGTGGTGGCATGCTGAGCAGTGAGGATGCCTTTTGTCCTGAATGTGGTAACCCTCGTGGGGGAATAGAATGTCCTGTCTGTCATACTATCAACGAATTTGCCTTCTGCAAACAATGTGGTTCTGCCATCACAGAAGAAGCAAAGCAGTTGATGGCTTCTTTGAAAGCTACACCGGAGTACCTGGAGTTGATGGCTGTAAGCGACCAGTTGAACCAACTGGACAAATGTCTGCCGTACAATTCTGCTGCTGACAAACAACGCGAAGATATTAACCAGCAGTTGAGGGTGCGTGTGTTTGAACTGCTGAAGAAAGACGGGGCAAACAACGAGATGAAGGCCGGGGGTACTGAGCGCATGACCGCTGAGGAACTGACTCGTAAAAAAGCAGAAAAAATGGACCTGCTGACTGCTATGCTCGACAAATTTGCTGTTACACCTACACCTTCGCCTGCGATAGCCAGAAACTATGCCATGGCAAGCAAACCCAAGGGTATCAGACTGGCATGGGTGTGCAACTACAAGCACGCTATGCACAGCAGTCCTTGCGGATGTGCTAAACCCCACTTAGGCGGCAAATGGGTGATATTGGGTAAAGCAAACTTAGATCAAATCAAAGACGACGAAGTGCAAAATGGATAAGACACTTAGAAACAGCACGACAACACAGTACTCTGCACCTGACTATGTAGTGTCGGATGTGGAGCCGAAAACTGTACAATCATCTGAAACTATCTCTATTAGGGACAAGGAGTATGAGGTGATAAGGTGCCTCAGTGACAATTCAGGAGAGGCGCAGGTTTTCTTGGTCAAGAAAGACGGAACCGAGTATGTGTTGAAAGTATATTATCCTACATTCAATGTCAAGAAACCATTGTTGAAGGTAATCGCTAACATCAATTTTGAAATGATTGTCAGACTTTACGATTATGGTAAGGTCTATCTGGACGGCAAATCCAGAGATTATGAGTTGATGGAGTACCTCAAAGGAGGCACCTTGAGCGACTACTGCGTGAATGGCGATGAAAAACAGTTCAGGAGAATTGCTTTACAAGCTGCTGCTGCCGTGGCTTGCTGCCATAATAATATGGTGATTCATAAGGATATAAAGCCTGGTAACCTTTTTTTCAGAGACGAAGGATGTACGGAAATCGTGATGGCGGATTTCGGTATCTCATCGTTGTTTAAATCGGATAAACAGACACTTAAAACCAGTCAAGCGCGCACTCCTATTTATGCCGCTCCTGAAATGTACACGGATGTGATTGACGGTGAAGTGGAGATAACTCCTGCCGTGGATTACTATTCGCTGGGTATGACTCTGCTGGCTGTCTGGTTAGGACAGAAGCCGATGAACACCAACGAGCGTGATATGATGAAACGCAAGAGCGAGGGTAGGTTGCCTGGTTTGAAAGAAATGCCAGAACGTGTACGCATGATTATCTTAGGACTGACCTCTGTGAATCCTGCATACCGTTGGACCTATAATGAGGTGGAGCAGTGGTTCGAAGGTGGCTCTCCAGAAGTGAATACCTCTTCTCCATGGCTCAAGTACAAGAGTTTTGTGGTGGATCCCGATAGAAACCTCGTTGCCGAAAACGTGCATGAACTCATTCCTATGCTAATGGAGAATGAGAGCATCGCAAGGGGCTATCTGTATAGCGGCAGGATTACTCAATGGCTGGAGGTCTCTGGAAATACCAAACTGAGTACCTTGATCAAGGATATTGTGACCAGTCGGTACCCACAGGATCAGCAGGCGGGATTGTTGGCTGCCGTATATGCCATGGAGCCTACCTATCCGTATAAGGATCTGCATGGAAACCTGTGTGATGATGTGCGTAGTATCGTGATATCATTGATGAAGTATTCCGAGGAGTATGCGATGACCTTGCGCAATCCGAATGATTCGTTGTGGCTTTATGTGGAGTCCCATTCTCAGTGTAATGTGGCTCGCATGAGGGAATACTTCTCCCCGGATAGTGGAATTGACGGTAAGGTGGCCGTGGCAAGATGTGTGTATGAACTGGATGATGAATTGCCTTTCATGCCACAATATCCTTCCTCCACATTGAACGAAATCGTGCAGTCGTTTGGTAATGAAAACCTGAGTGACGATTTATGGCACAGTCTGTGTGACGGGCGCTTGTTGTCATGGATGTATTCTCATTCTGACATGATGGCGTGCGAATCATTGAGAATATTGACAGACGGACAGGAATACTCAAAGCATCTGGCATATAAGGTATTGTACAATATTGACAAATCTGCAGCCTATGACTTGAAAGATGCTCATACTCCTGAGGCGGTAGGTCAGTTGCTGTGCGAGAAACTTTTGGAATGGCAGAATCTTAGCAACGAAGAGTTTGCGAGTGTGATAACCGAGTTTTCAGATACAAACGGAAGATTCCAGTTCTTCGCTCAACTGCATGGATGGTTTGAACAGAAAAATGAGGCTGTGCGCTGTTTTGACTTGAACAGCGAGGAGAATAGGGAACGCCTTGGAGCATACGACTTGAGAGCTGCCGCGTATCGTTTTAGCGTGATTCTTGGTGGCGCACCGAAGTATAAGCTTTCGTCAGGATTACTGCTGGCTGATGGCAAGCATATTCCAGGAAAATGTCGTTCTGAAATCAGAACGGAATTGAGAACCGGTAGTTTTGCCCAGTGGCTCACAATCTTCTATCACGAGAATCCGCATACTGATTTTTCCGAGGAGTACAGTTACGAACGTGCCTTGGAACAGTGGATTGTGGCTGTGGGCGAATTTGATGCCCAATATACTTACCACAAAAGATATGCAATCGCCAAGGAAAGTACGCAGAACAAGTATAAAGAGGTGAAGCACAATTACATGGTTTCCCGAAGAAATGAACTTGTTTGGAAGATAATCTATTATCTGTTTTGTGCTGTTTGGCTTTATCTGTTGGTGAAATATGGAATCAGTAATAGGGAGACGTTGAACGAGAATCTTCTTTTGGCGGTGTATCTGCCTGTGGGAGGAGTCTGCGCATGTATTATCGGGGCTAAAGCTTTCTTTAAAGGATATGGTGTGTTGATGATTCTTCTTTTTGGCTTGTTAGGCTCCTTAACCGCCTTGGTGCCCATAGCAGTCCTTTGGTTAGCATCAGGGGTAGGCAAAATGGCGTATGTTGGAATTATTGCAGCCTTCACTGTCCTCTCGATGGTAATCCACTATCTGATGGAATTGAGAAGAGAGCGTAGAGAAGATGTAAGGCTGATGAATCAGGTGATTGACGATGATGTCAAGTCAAATCTCATTGAGCCGCTATATTATACATTCAAGACCAAATCATTCAAGTACAAAGGTGCCAAATTCGGAGTACTTGATGAAATTCAAGACAGGTTGAAGGGCGTTTCCAATGAAAGCGTGTTGCAAAATTTCCTGTGGTCGTTGTTGATGGTATTGCTGGTACTTGAGATGGTGGCATTTCATCCTAAGATGATGAATGCAAGAGTTCCAAAAATTCATGATAAAGTTCAGGTAAGTCCCGGAACCATATACAACGATATCATGAAGAAAGACAATCCTGAGAAAGACAATCCTGAGAAAGACAATCCTAAGGAAGATAATCTGGAGAAAAACAATTGATGATTATGGTATGTGAGCATTGTCATAAAGAGAACAGGACTATTGCGAAGTTCTGCAAATGGTGTGGAAAACCATTGTCGAGCAATAATATTTTAGGTCGTCTCATCGGTCTTGAGGAAGTGAAAAAACAAATGAAGACCGTTGTAGATACCTATGCTTTTCTTCACTCACGTAAGGATGTGGTCAATGTCAGGTTGAGTATCAATGCCGTCATTATGGGTGAAACCGGAACCGGTAAAACACAATTGGCGGAGATCTTCAGAGATTATTTTTATCAGCACCGTATCATATCCAAACCGAAACTCACCATCGTAGATGCCGTTGATTATCAGAGGTTTGTTGATAAGTGGGAAGAGAATATCAAGCAGTCAAAAGGTGGCATCCTGTTTTTTGACAATGTACAGAAACTGTTGCCCGACAGGTATTCCAGTCAGGTGAACCCGCTTGATAAGCTGTTTGTGGAAATGGATCATTGGAATGATGATCCTATCGTGATTATCTCTGGACTTACAAAAGGACTGGAAGACTTCCTTACAAACAATCCCGCCATATCAAGCAGGTTCAAATACATTTTCCGTTTGCCCACTCCTGGTTATAAGGAACTCTGTGACATCTGTAAGAAAGCCCTGCAAAACAAGTACGGACTGTCCAACTTCTCCATCGAGGCAGAACGGAGACTGGAAAGATATTTCAAATACCAACTGAAAACGAAAGACGACAGCTATGGATATGCCCATGAGGCTACCAAGGAGGCGGAAGACATTTTCACTTCTTTCATCAGTAGGGGAGCGACCAGCACGTTGATCCAAGAACAAGATATTCAGGGATATGTGCCCGAAGAGCGTTCTTTGGAGGATATCCTCAAGGATTTGGACCGCTTCATCGGTATGGACAACGTTAAACAGGCGGTTCGCGAGATTGCCTATAGCGTGAAGAACAACACTGAAAGGGCTGAAAGAGGACTGGGCGATGCAAGTACCATGATGATGCATGTGGTGCTGACTGGTAATCCAGGAACTGGAAAGACCACCATAGCGCGTAAGTTAGGTGAAATATTGGCTGCCATAGGCTATCTCGACAGCGGTCATGTCGTTGAGGTGGACAGGGCTAAAATGGTGAGCCAATATCAGGGAGAGACACCTAAAGTGGTTGACCGCCTCTGCGATAAAGCCATGGGAGGTATCCTGTTTGTAGATGAGGCCTATACCTTGGCTCCGCAGAGTGCCAGTGGTGAGCGTGACAATTTGGGGGCGCAGGCGCTGGAGAAACTTATGAAACGTATGGAGGACGATCGTGGCAAGTTTGTTGTCATTGCAGCCGGATATCTGATGGAGATGGACAATCTTTTCAGAATGAATCCGGGTTTCCGCAGCCGTTTCAATTATTTCCTGAATATCGAAGACTACAAACCTGACGAGCTGTATCAGATATTATGCTCGTTTGCCAAGGAAAAGAAATATATCATCGCTTCTGAGGCGGAGGCAGTCCTTCGCAAGATGATCAAGGAAATGTATGATACAAGGGACAAGAACTTTGCAAACGGTAGAACAATTCGTACTCTATTCGACCAGATATGCAAGAAACAGGCCGAACGCTTGGAAAGCCATGGTCCGCAAAGTCTTACAGACGAGCAGTTTATGACCATCCTCCCCGAAGATGTGCCGTATGAGGCTCCGCAAACCGTGAATTACCAAGACTGCCTGAAGAAACTCGACGGTATGGTCGGATTGACTGCCGTAAAACAGGAAATCTCCAATTTGGCCGCCTTTATCAATCTTCAGATACAAAGAGGAGAAACAAACAAGTTCCAAGGCAAGCATTATGTGTTCACGGGTAATCCTGGTACAGGTAAAACTACCGTTGCCAGAATCATGGCCGAGGTGCTCAAGGTATTGGGCGTAGTGCAGAGAGGTCAACTGGTGGAGGCTGACAGGAGTAAACTGGTGGCTGGATTTAGCGGACAGACAGCCATCAAGACCAACCAGCTGATTGATTCTGCCATGGGAGGCGTGCTGTTTATTGACGAGGCATACACGCTCAAATCTAACGAGAACGACTCCTTCGGCTCGGAGGCAATTGATACCCTTCTGAAACGTTTGGAGGATGACCGAGGAAAGTTCGTTTGTATTGTTGCCGGCTATACTGAACAGATGCACGACTTTATCGATTCCAATCCTGGTTTGAAAAGCCGTTTCACTCAGACGCTTCATTTTGAGGACTATAATCCTGATGAATTGTCAGAAATATTCTGTCATATGGCAGCTGCACAACACATGGAAATTGAAGAGAATGCGACGCCAGCGGTACATCGCATGTTCGAACAACTGTATCTGAGGAGGGACAAGAACTTTGGAAATGCCCGTGATGTGCGTCGTATCTTTGACCAGACGATGGAAAGACAAGGCCAACGTCTGATGACTCATATGAACGAGACTACAGATGAGAAGGAACTGCACCTGATTAAATTGGAGGATTTGCCCGCAGAGACCCGTACTTCTGTGAGGAAACTCGATGAGGTTGTCGCAGACTTGAACAATGTGGTCGGCATGAGATCCGTCAAGGGATTGGTGCGCCGGTTGGCTGTACAAAGCATGTTTATGAAACAACGTGCAGAACAGGGTGTGGGCAAGGTGCAGCAGATTACCATGAACTTTGTCATCACAGGTAATACCGGTACTGGAAAAACTATGCTGTCGCGAATGATGGGCGAACTTCTGCAGAGTATGGAAGTGCTGCCGACCAAGAATGTAATAGAGGTTTCACGTACTAACTTGGTGGGAAAATATATGGGCGAAACTCCCAAGATAGTCAATAAAGTCTGCGATAGGGCTATGGGTGGAGTATTGTTTATCGATGAGGCATACACCTTGTGTGGTGATAACGATATGTATGGACAAGAGGCTATAGATGCTTTGACAAAAAGGATGGAGACAGACAAAGGGAAGTTTGTTGTGATTTTGTCGGGCAAGAAAGACAGAATGTCTGAGTTCTTGGCTATAAATGCCGCATTGGCAAGCAATTTCATGTATCACATGCATATTGATGATTATAATGAGGAGGAATTGGTAGAGATATTCAAGCAGATGGCAAGCAAGGAGCAGTACTTCCTGTCACCTGAGGCAGAAATGAAGTTACAAAGCATCGTTTGCCTGAAGATTATGAATAAGAGTGCAGCATTTGGTAATGCCCGTGAGATGAGGAATCTTTTGGATGCCACCATACAGCAGCTGTCTGTCAGAGTATCACAGATTCCTTTGTCGCAGGTAACCCGTGAGACCTACCAGATGATCATGCCTGAAGATATCGTTGAATTATAATGTGGAAGTGTTATGATAATATGTCCGATTTGCAAGGAAGAGATTGAAGACGATTCTCATTTCTGTGACCAGTGTGGTGAGGCGTTGCTTTACTGCAGCAAGTGTGGCAGAGTAGGAGTGGGAAGAAGATGCACATATTGTGGAGGCATGATGGTCTTCTTGGGAGAACAGCAGGCCTCATATAAGTCTGCGTCATCCGTAGATATGTCAGCACAGATTTTCAAGGGCGTTACTTCTTCCACTCGTGGCTCTTCGTCACTGTCTTTGCCTGGCAGCAACAACGGAAATGTGCCAAAACTTATTCTTGAGAATACCAGTCTGAATATCAGGATTGAAGGTGTTTCTGGTGCTGTTATAGGCAGAAATCAAGGACCCTATCATGAATTCTTCCAAAATAATATGTATGTGTCTGGCGTTCATGCACAGCTGATGTACAATCAAAACACTGGTTGGTGTATCGTGGACAAACATTCTTCAAATGGCACGAAACTGAATCAGCGTTCGGTGCAGCCCGATGTTTCCATGTCTTTAAAAAATGACGATACATTGACCATCGCAAACGTTAACCTCAAAGTAAGAATAGAGAACTAATCAATAAGGGTGATAAAGATGAATAAGATTATAAGGATTTCAACTTCATGCCAAATTGGTTGCGTGCGAAGCAACAATGAGGATATGGTATTGGTCAACGGCAGGTTTGTCCGTAACGATACCCTCTGCACATCTGTAGAGTATGATGAATCAAATGAATGCAGGCTGGTCTTTGCTGTTGCAGATGGAATGGGAGGGCATCAGGCTGGTGAAGTAGCAAGTGAGCAGGTGCTCATAGATTTCAATTATTTCATCAATGACCTTCCTAATGGGTTGTCAATATGTGAGTTTGACGAGTCCATCATCAAGTGGCTCGATTCTATCAACCGGAAAATCCATCTGATGGGTGTCAGTCGTCCGGAACATTCTGATATGGGTACTACCTTGGTAGCCCTGGTATTTTATCAAAACAGGAAGTATTGGCTTAATTGTGGTGACAGTAGGTTATATCTGTATAGAGACGGCTCTTTAAGCCAGATTACCGTAGATCATTCGTTAAACACCTTGGTGGGGGAGTCAAAACATTCCAATATCATCACCAATTGTATTGGAGCCGGATGCACCACTTCCTATATTGACATTTATGATTTTACCAATGATGTAATGTCTGGTGATACAATATTGATGTGTTCGGACGGATTGAATGATATGATTTCCGATGAAACAATTGCTTCTATTATTCAAACTGGAGGTGATGCCACACAGCTTTGCAATGCCGCTATCGAGGCGGGTGGTCGTGATAATGTATCTGTTTTGTTACTGAATTTATAAGAGTATTATGCCATTAAACTTGCCAGATAAACTCCCTGCCATTGAGATACTGAAAAGGGAGAATATATTTGTAATTGATAACAGTCGAGCAACGGAGCAGGATATCCGTCCTCTGAAGATTGTAATCCTGAATCTGATGCCTATCAAAATCACTACCGAAACAGATTTGATAAGGCTTTTGTCAAATACTCCTTTGCAGTTGGACATACATTTTATGAAACTGAAAAGCCATACGCCCAAGAATACTCCAATTGAGCACATGATGATGTTCTATCGTGACTTTGAAGACATGAAAGATGAAAAGTTCGACGGAATGATTATCACTGGTGCACCTGTTGAAACCTTTGATTTTGAGGACGTGACGTATTGGGATGAGATTACCACCATTTTCAGTTGGGCAAAGACACATGTCACATCTACATTATATATCTGTTGGGCAGCTCAGGCAGGCTTGTATTATCATTATGGCATTCCAAAGTACAGCCTTCCCAAGAAAATGTTCGGTGTATTCCCTCATATATCTTTGATGCCTCAGTTGCCTATCTTCAGAGGGTTTGATGATGCGTTCAATATTCCCCACAGCAGGCATACGGAGATACGGAAAGAGGATATTCTGCAGAACAAGGCACTGACCGTCATTGCCGAGTCAGCACAGAGCGGTGTGGGTATTGTGATGGCACGTAACGGTCGCGAGTTTTTCATTACCGGACATATCGAGTATGCACCCGACACTTTGGACAAAGAGTATAGACGGGATATGGGTGTCCGCAACGATGTGGAGATTCCTGTAAACTATTATCCGAATGATGATTATCACTTGTCTCCACGGGTTACTTGGCGTGCACATGCCAACCTGTTTTATAGCAATTGGATAAATTATTATGTTTATCAGGAAACACCATTTGATATAAGTAAGATTAAATGAGGTATTTAGAGTTGCTGGCTCCCGCTAAAGACAAGGATACTGCCTTCGCAGCAGTTGATAGTGGTGCAGATGCGGTATATATGGGAGCTGTCCGTTTCGGCGCCCGTCTGTCTGCCGGCAATAGTGTTTCCGATATAGCAGAGGTTTGTGAATATGCGCATTTGTTTGGTGTGAGAGTCTATGTTACTGTCAACACCATTGTATATGATAATGAACTGCATGCAGTTGAAGAACTGCTTGGCCAATTGAAAACAGTCGGCGTAGATGCCGTGATTGTGCAGGACTGGGGAGTGGCTCAGATGGCGACAAAGATGGGTCTGTCCATACATTCCAGCACTCAGGCTGATACCCGTAGTGCCAACAAGGCGGCATGGCTGTGGTCTCAAGGATATAAGAGGGTAGTGCTTGCTCGTGAATTGTCATTGACCGATATCTCTGCAATCCACAGCCAATGTCCGGAAGTTGAATTGGAAGCTTTTGTACATGGAGCCTTGTGCGTGAGTTACAGCGGACTGTGTTATGCTTCGCAATACTGCTTCAGACGTTCTGCAAACAGGGGAGAATGTGCCCAATTCTGTAGGTTGCCGTTTGATTTGACCGATGCCGAGAACAATGTTATCGTTAGGCAAAAGCACCTCTTGTCGTTGAAAGACATGAATCGACTTGACTATTTGCAGCAGATGGCTGAGGCAGGTGTTTCTTCCTTCAAGATAGAGGGAAGACTGAAGGATATCTCATACGTCAGGAACGTAACAGCGGCGTATAGTGCACAACTTGATGCGTTGGTACAGAAATATCCGCAACAGTACCAGCGACAGTCCTTCGGAAAGTGTAACCTGTCTTTTGTTCCTGATGTAAGCAAGTCCTTCAACAGGGGATTTACGGATTATTTCCTGGAAGGAAAACGCTCGGAAGTCTGTTCTTTTCTGACACCCAAAAACCAGGGAACCCTTATCGGCAAGGTAGAAAAAGTCAGTAAGAATGTTCTGGTTGTTTCCGGTCATACCCTGTTGGCTAACGGTGATGGCTTGTCGTATGTGGATGATTCCGGCCAGTTGAGGGGCTTTAGGGTAAACAAGGTGACCGGTGCTCTGCATCCCAAGCGAGGTGCTTTTGGAAAGTCAGGTGGTACTTTCCAGCAAACCATCGAGGCCTTTGGCGTGAATTTCTCTTCTTCAATGGTCGGCAAGTCCCTATTCAGGAATATTGATCAGAGTTTCCAGAATACGGTTCTTTCCGAGAAAGGAAAAAGGAGTATTCCTATACGTCTTACTTTCGGCATTGTGCCCCAAGGGTTCAAACTCACGGCAGAGATTCTGCAGACAGGTGTGTGCTGTAGCCTGATGCTGGATATGGTGCATGAAAAGGCGAGAAGCAACCAAACGGAAAACGTAAGGACTCAATTGTCAAAATGGGGTAATACGGTCTTCTGTTGTCAGGAGGTCATTGTGGCAGATGATTTTAATTATTTCATACCCTCAAGCCAGTTGTCTGGGTTGCGCAGAAACATGACTGAACAACTGTATTCCATGCTCCGTCAGACAATGCCGCTGCGTGCGGATGACAGAGAAGGACAATCCTGTGCTGACGACACTCCTTCAGTGAATGTCCCTTTGCAGGATAGGTATCAAAAAGCCCCCTATATGTATAATGCTGCAAATGGTGTTTCAAGACAATTCTATGAGAAGCAGGATATAGAAGCTGATGCTTACGAGATACATCCTCCAAAGGATGCGTTGCTGATGCAATGCAAGCATTGTATTAAATATGCATTGGGCTATTGCAAGAAGAATGGAGGCAGACAGGCTCCTTGGGTAGAACCCTTGTTCCTGAAATTGTCGGATGGCAGACGGTTCAGGTTGCAATTCGATTGCCTCAAGTGCAAGATGAACGTATGGGCTTTCTCCTTGCTGATGTTGCTTGTCTGCATGTTCTCTTCATGCTATCATGGCAGACAGCAGACACAGGGGCCTTCTTTGGGTTATAACTTCATTGTCAGAGGTGATTCTATGGTTTTGTCATGCCAATCACCCGATGAATTGCCGTTTGATTCCGTCACTATCTACCTTGGAGATAGGGTGGTTGTGGCAGAATACATCACCATAGAGAGTGCAGGGGAGAACAATGTTTGGGTCAAGGTGGCACGCGACCAGTTGACACAAGGCTGGATTCAGGAAAAAGTGTTGTTGGACAATGTGGATCCCGATGACCCTATATCCCAGTTTATCAGTGCCTTTTCCAGTACCAAACTGCTCATTGTCCTTGCTATGCTCGTATGTGTCATAGCTGCCTATGGCCTTAGACTGTTGAACAGACGTAAGGCATATATCGTTCATATACGCGACATTTCCTCCATTTTTCCTACCTTATTGGTCTTGTCGGTAGCAATATCAGCCACCTTGTATGCCACCATACAGCAGTTCGCAGAAGAGGAATGGAAGCATTTTTTCTATTATCCGTCCTTGAACCCGTTCTCATTGCCTCTGTTGTTGTCCCTGTTCCTCGTCACCGTATGGGCGATGGCCATTCTGGCTATAGCCGCGGTTGATGATGTCATTCGGAAACTCCCCACTGCCGATGCGGTTCTTTACCTTTGCGGATTGGCAGCTGTCAGTGGGGTGATATATGTGGCGTTCACAGTATCCACTCTTTACTATGTGGGCTATGTGTTGTTGCCGGTTTATGCCTTTTTCTCTCTTGCCAGATACAAGCTACACAGTTATCAGAGGTATATTTGTGGTAATTGTGGGGCTGAAATGTCCCATAAGGGCGTGTGCGGACAGTGTGGTATGATCAACAAATGATTATCTCAGTCCTTTAGTTTGGGGAGTGCGATGTGGTATCTTACTGCCACAAAGCGTATGATGCATGTTACCAGGAAACTGCATATGGTGGCAACTTCCAAGGGGAAATCCAGCATGATTGCCGCCCAATAGGAGATACCGCCAAGTACGCAGGCTGTGGCGTAAATCTCTTTATGAAAGATGACGGGCTCATTGTTCAGCAAGATATCTCTGATAACTCCTCCTGCCGCCCCCGTAATACATCCCATTATGATTGCCACCCAATAGGGTTGACCGAAGGCGATGCTTTTCTGGATGCCTGCAATTGTGAACAGTGCCAGTCCAAGTGTGTCAAATACAAACCATGCGTTCTTGAGCCTTTCCAGATGCTTTCTGAATACTACTACAAACAACAGTGCAAAAGCGGTACATAGCAGATAGAATGGATTGGTAGTCCAGAATGGTCGGACTCCCAGCATCACGTCTCTGATGGTTCCGCCGCCAATAGCCACTGCTACCCCGCAGACATAGCCGCCGAACCAGTCAAAACGCTTGGCCGCAGCATGTCTGATACCGGAAATCGCAAAGGCAAACGTGCCCAGAAATTCCAGCAATTGCTGTATGAGTGATAAGTCCTGCATATTGCCTTTTTACTTGTTTTTCTTCTGTCCGCCACGATGCTTGTTGCCATGGCTGTGCCATCTTCTTTTTCCGTTGCGCTTTTCTTTCTTTTCCTCGGCAACATATTCCGGCCCCTTGCCAATGTGTGCCGGCAATTCCAGTTTTTCAATATCCTTGGCAAGGAAGGATTCTATTTTTCTGAAATACTTGATGTCTTGCTCGTTGATCAGGGTGATCGCCCTGCCGTCTCTCTGGGCTCTTGCTGTACGTCCTATGCGATGTACATAGTCTTCCACATCTCTCGGCACATCATAGTTGATTACCAGATTGATGTCGTCAATGTCTATTCCCCTTGCCACAATATCTGTGGCAATCAGCACGTCATACTGTCTTGACTTGAACTTGAGCATGGTTTCATCCCTTTCCTGCTGGGTCAGGTCGCTGTGCATCTGTCCGCAGTTAATCTTGTTGCGGAGCAAGGATTTGTATATTTCCTTTACTTTGTCCTTCTTTCCGGAGAAGATGATGGAACGATTGAGCGCACCGCTTTTTGACAGGTCACTGATGATATCGAGCTTCTGGTTTTCATAGCACACGTATGCCTGCTGCTGAATCTTTTCTGCCGGTTTGGTCACTGCTATCCTTACTTCCACAGGGTTGCGCAGCAGATTCTTTGCCAAGGTCCTGATTTTGGGCGGCATGGTGGCAGAGAACATGATGGTCTGGTGGTTTTTGGGCAGATTGCTTGCTATCTGCAGTATGTCATCATAAAAACCCATGTCGAGCATCCTGTCCGCTTCGTCCAGCACAAAGAAACTCACTTTTGCCAGGTTGACATTGCCCATCTTGATATGGCTTAACAGGCGTCCTGGAGTGGCAATGACTATATCTGCACCCAGTCTCAGACTCTTGGTTTCCTGGTCATATCGGCTTCCGTCATTTCCTCCATATACGGTGATGCTGCTCACACCATCCAGATAATAGCCAAAACCCTGCATCGCCTGGTCTATCTGTTGTGCCAGTTCGCGCGTGGGTGACATGATGACGCAGTTGATGGCATCTTTAGGATAAACACCGTCGTCTATCAGACTGAGTATTGGCAAAAGATAGGCAGCGGTCTTTCCCGTTCCGGTCTGTGCTATTCCTATAAGGTCGTTGTAGTTTAAGATTTTGGGAATGCATTGCTCTTGGATGGGAGTACATTCATCAAATCTCATGTCGTATAATGCGTCCAGAATGTTGTCGTTCAGATCTGTTTCTTCAAATTTCATCTTTATTTTTCCGAAGGTTGGGTCAAATGTGATATGTGATTGCTAATACTTGAGTGTGAACCGATCACGTGTTTAGTTCGGGGCATGTCTGTAACAATAGTAGGCTATGAATGCGTACAGGATATTGGGAATCCATGCCGCCAGGATGGGTGGGGTATCCGCATTGATGGCAAACGTAGAACTGACGGTCTGCAACAGGATATATGAGAAACTCAGTCCCATGCCTATGCCCAGATAAAGTCCCATGCCTCCTTTGCGCTTGCGCGCACTTAGACTTGCTCCGATAATGGTCAATATAAACGATGCGAAGCAAGAGGCTATACGCTTGTGGTATTCCACTTCATACTGCACCACATTGCTTGAACCCCTGTCCTTTTGCTTGTTGATGTATCGTTTCAGTTCCGGACTTGTAAAGGTTTCCTGCTGACCTTTGCTGAAGACCAGATCCATGGGCTCCATCACAATCATGGTGTCCAGCTCCATGCCCGATACGATATGCTCCCGTTTCCCTTTCAGGGTGCGTATCTTGTAGTTAATCACTTTCCAGTGGTAGCGGCTGTCGGAAATGGTGTCGTAGCGTATCACGTTGGCTGTCATGTGACTTACCAGTTTCTTCTTCTCAAATTTGTCGAGCGAGAAGCCGTAGCCTGTCTTTGTCTTGTCATCGTATTGTGAGATATACGCTATTACCCCCTTGTCCACCTGCAACTGCACATTGCTTGCAGATGTGTTCTTCTTGTTGTTTTTGTAAAGTGATTCAAACTCCTGTCTAACCACCGTTCCTTTAGGGATAATATAAGAGCCCAGATAAAAATTCAGTATCGAGATAAGGGCAGCGGAAATGAGGTATGGGCGCAATAGGCGCTTGAAACTCATTCCACATGCCAGCATGGCGATGATTTCCGAATTGCCTGCCAGTTTGGAGGTGAAGAATATCACGGCAATGAAGACAAACAACGGACTGAAAAGGTTGGCGAAATAGGGCACAAAGTTGGCATAGTAGTCAAATACAATTGCCTGCAATGGCGCATTGTGGGTGGAGAATTTTGCCAGGTTTTCGTTGATGTCGAATACAATGGATATGGAGATGATAAGGATGATGGAGTAAAAATACGTGCCGATGAACTTCCTGATGATGTACCAGTCAATGTGCTTGATGTGTCGCATGGGATTCAGATACGCTATCCCATGCAACAACGTTTTACCGACAAACCTGTAGTCTTTCATTCTCAGTTATCTTCTATTACCCAGTTCTGCAACGATGCCCCTTTTCCAAGCCGCAAAGTCGCCTGCCAAGATGTGTTCGCGTGCGTCTCCCACCAACCGCAGGTAAAAAGCCAGATTGTGGATGCTTGCTATCTGCATGGCAAGCAGTTCCTTGGCTTTAAACAGGTGATGCAGATAGGCTTTGGTATATATTCTGTCGATCTCACATCCGTTGATGTCAATGGGTGTGAAGTCGTTTTCCCATTTCTTGTTTCTCATGTTCATGGTGCCTTCGTAAGTGAACAGCATTGCATTTCTTCCGTTGCGTGTAGGCATCACACAGTCAAACATATCCACACCTCGCTCTATCGCCTCCAGCAGGTTCTGTGGCGTACCTACACCCATAAGATACCGTGGCTTGTCTTTTGGCAGGATTTCGTTCACCACCTCAATCATTTCGTACATCAGGTGTGTAGGTTCTCCCACTGCCAAACCACCTATCGCGTTGCCTTCAGCCCCTTTGTCAGCCACATGCTTTGCCGCCTCTTGCCGCAGTTCCTTGAATGTGCATCCCTGTACGATGGGAAACAAAGCCTGACTGTGCCCGTATAGGGGGGCAGTCTCGTCGAACCTCTTGATACAGCGGTCCAGCCAGCGCTGGGTAAGCTGAAGGCTCTTTTTGGCATATTGGAAATCACTCTGTCCCGGAGGACATTCGTCAAATGCCATCATGATATCCGCACCGATAAGTCGCTGCGTGTCTATCACGTTCTCGGGCGTGAAAACATGCTTGGAACCGTCAATATGCGAGCGAAATTCGCAGCCGTTTTCGTTCAGTTTGCGTATTCCGGTGAGCGAGAATACCTGAAAACCACCCGAGTCGGTAAGAATGGGCTTGTTCCAGCCGATGAAGTCGTGCAGTCCGTGAGCCTGGTGCAGAATATCTGTTCCGGGTCTTAGGTACAGGTGGTAGGTGTTCCCCAGAATGATTTGTGCATTTACCTGTTTCTCCAGTTCAGAAAAATGAACCCCCTTCACGCTGCCGCAGGTACCTACAGGCATAAAGATAGGTGTCGTGATGGAGCCATGATCGGTAGTGATGACTCCTGCACGTGCGTCAGAATTGGGGTCGGTATATACTAAATCGAATTTCATTTTTCTTCTATCTCAAATGTCATGGGATTGTCAACCAGTTCGTCTGTAAGGGCAAAGTCCCATACGTCTTGGATATTCTCCACATAATGGAAATTCACTCCCCTCAGATATACCACGGGTATCTCGTCAATATCCTTCTTGTTGTCTGCACACAGCAGGATGTGGGTGATGCCTGCCCGCTTGGCGGCCAGTATCTTCTCTTTGATGCCTCCTACCGGTAGCACCTTTCCGCGCAGGGTTATCTCGCCTGTCATGGCCGTGTTGCTGCGCACTTTTCGCTGGGTCAGGGCTGATGCGATGGAGGTAGCGATGGTGATGCCTGCCGACGGACCGTCTTTGGGGGTTGCGCCCTCTGGAACGTGGATATGTATGTTCCAGTTGTCAAATATCCTGTAGTCCAGGTTCAGTTTGTCGGCGTGTGCCTTGACGTATTCCAGTGCCAGCATGGCAGATTCTTTCATTACATCACCCAGATTGCCGGTAAGTGTGAGTTTGGAGCCTTTGCCTTTGCTCAGACTCGTTTCTATGAAGAGTATCTCTCCGCCTACGCTGGTCCATGCCAGTCCTGTCACCACTCCGGCATAGCTGTTGCCTTGGTATATGTCGCGATAATAGGGTGGCTTGCCCAACAATTCTTCGATGTCCTTGTCGGTTATCCTGTTGTAAAATTTAGTACTGAGGGAGGCATAGCCGTAGGCAACCTTCCTGAACACTTTGTTGATCTGCTTCTCCAGTTGTCTCACACCGCTTTCGCGTGTGTATTGCTCAATGATTTTTACAATGGCTGATTTAGAAAGATACAGATCGTGCCTTTTGTCCAATCCGGTATTGCTCTTCTCTTTAGGTACCAGATGCCTCTTGGCTATTTCCGCCTTTTCCTCGGTGATGTAGCCGCTCACTTCAATCAGTTCCATGCGGTCGAGTAGGGGCTTGGGTATGGTGTTCAGGTCGTTGGCGGTGGCGATAAACAGCACCTTTGACAAGTCGTAGTCCACATCCAGGTAATTGTCGTGGAATGCAGTGTTCTGTTCGGGGTCCAGCACCTCCAAAAGTGCAGAGGCAGGGTCACCATGAATGGTATTCTGGGTGATCTTGTCAATCTCGTCCAGTACGAACACCGGATTGGATGATTCTGCTTTCTGGATACTCTTGATGATTCTTCCCGGCATGGCGCCGATGTATGTGCGTCGGTGTCCTCTGATTTCCGACTCGTCGTGTACTCCACCCAACGATATTCTCACATATTTCCTGTTCATGGCCTTGGCAATGCTCTTGCCCAGACTGGTCTTTCCCACACCGGGAGCTCCATACAGGCAGATGATGGGAGATTTCAAATCGCCTCTCAGCGACAATACGGCAATATGTTCCAGAATGCGCTCTTTCACCTTCTCCATGCCATAATGGTCGCTGTCAAGTGTCTTTTGCACTTTTTTCAGGCTGAGGTCGTCTTTCGTGTACAGGCCCCAAGGCAGTGAGACAAGGGTCTCAAGATAGTTCAACTGCACGTTGTAGTCAGGACTCTGCGGGTTCAGGTTGTCCAGCTTGCTCACTTCCTTCTCAAAGGTCTTTCTCACGTCATCGTTCCATTTCAGTGACTTGGCCTTCTTGAGCAGTTCGTTCTTTTCAGGATTGTTCTCTCCGTTGCCTATTTCCGCCTGTATGTTCTTTATCTGCTGTTGCAGGAAATAGTTCTTCTGCTGCTCGTCAAGGTCGTCTCTGGTCTTGTTTCTGATGTTCTGCTTGATGCTCTGCAGGGAATATTCTCTATTCACCAGTTTCAATACATAGAACACCCTTTCCTTCATGTCGTCTATCTGCAGGAGCCTGATTTTCTCTTCCAATGCAAACGGCATGTTGGAGCAGATGAAGTTGATGGAAATCACGTTGTTCGACACGTTGTTTATGGCAAAGGATGCCTCTTCGGGTATATCATCGTTGATTTTGATATACTCTACTGTGCGTGCCCTCAAATCGTCGATGGCAGTGGTGAACTCTTGGTCCGTATCTTTTGGAATCCATTCGTCTGCCCTGCTCACCTGTCCCTTAAGATAGGGTTTGTATTTATTGATTTTGTCAAGATGAAGGCGGGCAATACCTTGTACAATAGCAGTGACCGAACCTCCCGGCATCTGCAATATCTTCACGATTCTTGCATATACGCCAAACTCGTATAAATCCTTCTGTAAGGGGTCTTCTACCTCGGCATCATGCTGGCACACCACACCGATGATGCTTCCTGCTTTTTCCGCGCTTTTCACAAGCGACAGGCTGGATGCGCGTCCTACCAAAATGGGGGCAATTACTCCTGGAAACAATACCATATTCCGCACAGGCAATATGGCTACCGATTCAGGAAAAGTTATCTTGTTGGACAATTCTGCAAAGTCTCCGTCTATATCTGCAATGACCGAAAAAGCCTTCTCGTTCTGACTGTTGTTCATCTCGTTTCTCTACTTCAAATTTACTTCAAAATGCAAATTTACACATAATCTGCGAGATAATACGCCGACAATCTAAAAAATAAGATACAATGCTTTGTTTTCTTGCTCTTTCAAATGGCTTTTAAACCATTTTGGGGATAGAAAACCACTTGCTAACTGGAACGGGCAAGCAGTTGCTAACTGGATACGGCAACTACTTTTTTCCTGTGTTTTCGGATAGGAATTCAATGATTTTACGTACTTTTGTGACATATTTTGACTGATGCATTTCTATTACTAATTATATCCATAGAAGTATGAAAAGAATGATGATCGCAATGGCTGCAGCCGCTATGATTACCACGGCTTGCAGCGATAACAGAATGCAGGAGTCTGTTTCTACAGCAGATACCGCAAGTATAGTAACCGATGTGATGATGAGTCGCAGGAGCATCCGTGCCTATAAGGACTCTGTCATAGACCGTGAGATCTTGAAAAGTGTGTTGGAATGTGGCATCAATGCGCCCAACGGAAAGAACCTGCAGGCGTATGAGATTAGGGTGATTGATTCGCCCGCTCTTATCGACTCCATTACCGCAGCCGTGGTGAAGGACAATCCGAAGATAGCGGAGCGCGAAGGCTTTAAGAATATCTTTGTCAATGCTCCATGCGTTGTCTGCATCGCATACGACAAGGGTTATGACATGGCTCAGGTGGATTGCGGACTGTTGGGCGAGAATATCATTCTTGCCGCGTGGGCAAAGGGAATTGGTTCCTGCTGTCTCGGTAGTTCTGCACGATGGATTCTTGACTCTCCCTCCGCCAGGCCTTTCCTTGACCGCATGGCTTTTTCTGAAGGCTACGAACTGCTCTACTGTATAGCCCTCGGTTATCCCAACGAAATTCCGGCAGCCAAACCAAGGAAACAGGAGAAAATCCGTTTTGTGGAATAGACAGCATGGTGACTAATGGTTCTTTTTATAGCTCCTCACCGCCCATACCCCCATAACCGAGGCTATGCAGAGAAGAGCCAAGAGCTGGTGGGCTACGCTATGGAAACCGCCTCCACGCACGAAGACCATACGGATGCCATCCACAAAATAGTGCATGGGATTGACGTAAGTGGTGAGGTATGCCAAGTGGGGCATGGAGCGTGTTGGTGTGAACAAACCGCTGAGAAGAAGCATGCACACCACAAAGAACCACATCACAAAGACCGCCTGCTGCATCGTGTCGCTGTAGTTGGAGATGATGAGACCGAAACTGCTCCAGAAGAGTGCCAACAGCATGGGCAAGGCAAAGACGAGCCACAGTGGACCCTGGCAGGTAATGCCATAGATGAGCCACGAGCGAACAAGACATACCACAATGATAAACAGGGCTATAATCCAATATGGGATAAGTTTGGCAAGTATGAACGCCCATTTTGGTACGGGTGTGACATTGATCTGCTCGATGGTGCCCGCCTCCTTCTCACCCACTATATTGAGTGTGGGCAGAAAACCGCACATCAGCATCATCACCATGGCGAAGAGAGCGGGAATCATGAACACCTTATAGTTGAGGTGCTGTTTTAGCCATTTGAAGAAAAGTTCGACCAACCATCTTTTCTTGT
>CALZXH010000001.1 GCA_945830055.1 uncultured Prevotella sp. | reverse complement strand
CTGGCAGCCAAAGGCCGCGTAGCCAAAACTCAAATTTTTAACGAACTATTGATAATACTAACCTTGTTTTAACGACCAAATGATCTCAAAACTGATGAAACAGACCTTTTTCTCCTTTTTGTTCTTTTTGCTGTCTGTCAGCACTTTCGCCCAACCTCGCTACCAATACGGTCAGATGAATTTGGAAAAACTCAACCGTGGTGTGGTGGCCGTGCGAAATGCACAGGGACAGGTGTTTGTCACTTGGCGACTGCTGCGCTCTGATGCTCCCGACCAAGCGTTCGAGGTATATCGGAATGGGACGAAAATAAGTGGCAGCCAATTGACGGAAGGAGGCACTTGTTTTGTCGATGAGGCTCCGCTCCCTGCCGATGCTGGCGATGTGGAATATCGGGTGACCGGTGGCGGATTTACAGGAATGTTTGTACTCAAGGCTGATGCTCCCGTGGGGTATCTGCCTATTCCGATAGAAAAACCGGCTGACGGGGAAACACCCGACGGACGCACCTTCTCCTATTCACCTAATGATGCTTCTGTAGGCGATGTGGATGGCGACGGACAGTATGAGATTATCCTGAAATGGGATCCAAGCAATGCTCACGACAACTCCCATGACGGTTTTACAGGTAGCACCCTTTTTGACTGCTATCGCCTGGACGGTACCCGCTTATGGCGCATTGACCTGGGACGCAACATCCGAAGCGGTGCCCATTATGTGCCCTTCCTGGTGTATGATTTCGACGGCGACGGCAAGGCGGAGTTCATGGTAAAGACTGCCGATGGCACGGTGGACGGACTTGGCAAGGTGATAGGCAATGCCGAGGCAGAATTCCGTGAGGGCGTGGCAGAGGCGTTGGCAAACAAGGACAAGAACAAAGAGTTGTGGAAAAAGGAACAGCAGGAGCGTGACAGCATGATGAGGCAGTGGCAACAGATGCGCCGTGAGGGCGGAAAGAACCTCCCTCCGCGCAGAGAGCGCAACCGCATGAAGCGACGTAATTATGGACCTGTCAATGCCGGGCGCATCCTTTCCGGTCCTGAATATCTTACCGTGTTTAGCGGCACTACCGGCGAGGCACTTGCCACAGTGGACTATGTGCCCGAGCGAGGGGAACTGAGTGCCTGGGGCGACAACCGCGGCAACCGTTCCGAACGCTATCTTGCAGCCGTGGCGTATCTTGACGGCAAACGCGCTTCTGCCGTGTTCTGCCGTGGCTACTATACGCGTACCGTGCTCGCGGCATGGGACTGGGACGGGAAAACACTGAGCAGGCACTGGGTGTTTGACACCAATGAAGAGCGTTGGAAAGACTATGCCGGACAGGGCAACCATAATCTGCGTGTGGCGGATGTGGATGGCGACGGCTGCGACGAGATTATCTACGGTTCGATGGCTGTGGATCACCAGGGCAACGGACTCTATAACACGGGTATGGGTCACGGTGATGCCCTGCATCTCACCGCCTTCAGTCCCGACTCCGACAGGCTGCAAGTGTGGCAGTGTCATGAGAACCGTCGCGATGGCAGTACCCTGCGCGATGCCGCTACGGGAGAGATTATCTTCCAGATAAGGAGCAAGGATGATGTGGGGCGCTGCATGGCGGCGGACATCGATCCCGATAATCCCGGATGGGAGATGTGGAGCAGCGACAGCAAGGGCATCCGCAACATCAAGGGAGAAAAGGTAATGCCTCATCCCAACGAGGATTCCGACGAACTCAGCGGACAGGACAATGAAGACAATACGGCACTGTATATACGTGGCGTAAGGATATCCACTAACTTCGGCATCTGGTGGGACGGCGACCTGCTGCGCGAATTGCTTGACCATGAGACGGTGACCAAATACGACTGGACTACCGGGCAATGCAACGTCCTCTACCGCTTTGACGGTTGCAAGTTCAACAACGGTACCAAGTCCAATCCCTGTCTCAGTGCCGATATCTTAGGCGACTGGCGCGAGGAAGTGCTGGTACGCACCGAACACAACAGAGAGTTGCGCCTCTATGTCTCCACCATTCCAACCAATCACCGTGTTCCCTGCCTGATGCAGGATATTCCCTACAGGCTCAGTGTAGCCACCGAAAATGTGGGCTACAACCAGCCGCCTGAGACGGGAATGTACATGGGAGAATGATGGAAGGCGGGAATTGGCGGGAAACCCTTAAAGGAATCCTTGTTTCTTCAAGGTTTCCATCAGTCCTGCCGACATGTTTTCGTTGTCCTTTTTGGTGTACCGTATATCGGTGAAGATCTGGGCGAGGGTTTCCTTTTGGTTGATTTCGCAGAAGTGCCTGTTCTCTTCCAGCGACTCCTTGTAGGCATAGAGGCGGTCAATGTCCTCTTCAGAATAGTCATGGTAATGCTCCTTGTGGACAAAGGCATCGGTACCCAGACGGTCGGTCAGGGGCGGACACTCGGCGGGCCAGCCCAGCGTGATGGTGGCTACGGGCATTACCAACGAAGGCAGGTGCAATGCCTCGATAATCATCTGTGGCATATATACGGTTGTTCCCAAATAGCAGCAACCTAATCCTTCTTCTTCTGCCAGGTTGCAGAAAGTCTGCGTAAACAGCAGGGCGTCGATGCTTGCGTTGACAAACGAGAGCATGTTGTCATAGCCTGGTTCTGCCTTCCTGTGCCTGCACCATACAGAAGTGCGATGGAAGTCGGCGCAGATGGTCAGCACCACGGGTGCTTCGGTCACCATGGGCTGGTTGAAATGCGCGGGAGCCAGCTGTCTTTTTCCCTCTTCGCTTCGTGTTACCACTACGCTATACAGTTGTAGATTGCCCATTGTTTGTGTGTGTGAAGCTTCTGATAACAAGCGGTTTAACAGTTCTTCGCTTACCTCTTTCTCGGCATACTTCCTGATGCTTCTTCTGGTATTTATTGTCTTCATGGTATGTATGTTGTTTTTGTTTCTCTTTTGTCGAAGAGCCGTTTCCATATATAAAAAATAGGGAATGACGGCACTTTCGAATGATAATGCAAAGATAGTGCTTTTTTTTATTTTACAGTATTTGAGTTTCAAAAATACTGCAACCCGTTTGTAGATACAGAGTTTGCCTTTTTGGAAAACTTTGAAACGGATTTGTCAGGAAAAGTTTTCCAAAAAATGTTTTGCCGTTTCGTCTAATCTCTCTAACTTTGCAACAATTTTATACACCTAACCAGTTTTAAGACCCTATCTTTTTTATAACCTATTCCGATGGAAAACAAACGCACGTTTACTTATGATGAAGCTTTCGAAGCTTCACTCAAGTATTTCAATGGCGATGAGTTGGCAGCCCGTGTATGGGTGAACAAGTATGCCATGAAAGACAGTTTTGGCAATATCTATGAACAGTCGCCTGCCGATATGCACTGGCGTATTGCCAATGAGGTGGCTCGTATCGAGCAGAAGTATGCCAATCCTATGTCGGCCCAGGAGGTTTTTGATCTCATTGACAAGTTCAAGTACATTATACCTGCCGGCAGTCCGATGACCGGCATAGGCAACAACTACCAGATAGCATCGCTCAGCAATTGTTTCGTGATCGGACTTGAGGGCGATGCCGACTCCTACGGTGCCATCATGCGTATCGACGAGGAACAGGTACAGCTGATGAAACGCCGCGGTGGGGTAGGGCACGACCTGAGCCATATCCGTCCCAAGGGTTCTCCTGTCAATAACTCTGCGCTCACTTCCACCGGTCTGGTGCCTTTCATGGAGCGTTACAGTAACTCCACCCGCGAGGTGGCACAGGACGGTCGTCGCGGTGCCCTGATGCTCTCCGTAAGCATCAAGCATCCCGACAGTGAGTCGTTCATAGATGCCAAGATGACTGAGGGCAAGGTGACGGGTGCCAACGTGTCGGTGAAGATCACCGACGAGTTCATGCGTGCAGCTGTGGAAGACAAGCCTTTCATCCAGCAGTTCCCCATCGAAAGCAGCAATCCCAATGTGTCTAAGGAGATAAGTGCCAGGAAGCTGTGGGAGAAGATAGTGCACAACGCATGGAAGAGTGCCGAGCCAGGCGTGCTGTTCTGGGACACCATCATCCGCGAGAGTCTGCCCGACTGCTATGCCGACCTGGGTTTCCGTACCGTGAGTACCAATCCTTGCGGCGAGATACCCCTTTGTCCCTACGACTCCTGTCGCCTGCTCAGCATCAACCTATATAGTTATGTGGAGAATCCCTTCACTCCTGAGGCGAAGTTCAACTTCGACCTGTTCCGCCGCCACGTGGCTGCAGCACAGCGTATCATGGATGATATCGTTGACCTGGAACTCGAAAAGATTGACCTTATTATGAAGAAGGTGGCAGACGACCCGCAGAGCATGGAGGTGAAGGGTGCCGAAACCCATCTCTGGGAAAAGATCAAGAGCAAGAGCGGCAAAGGCCGTCGTACCGGCGTGGGCATCACAGCCGAGGGCGATATGCTGGCTGCACTCGGACTGCGCTATGGCAGTCAGGAAGCCACAGACTTCTCCGTAGAGGTGCACAAGACTCTGGCTTTGGCTGCCTACCGCTCTTCTGTCACCATGGCGCAGGAGCGTGGCGCCTTTGAAGTGTTCGATGCTGCTCGTGAGGCAAACAACCCCTTCATGTTGCGCATCAAGGAAGCCGATGAACAGCTCTATAATGACATCTGCCGCTACGGCCGTCGCAATATTGCCTGTCTTACCATCGCTCCTACCGGCACTACCAGTCTGATGACACAGACCACCAGCGGTATCGAACCCGTGTTCATGCCTGTGTATATGCGCCGCCGCAAGGTGAACCCCAACGATGAGGCTGTGCGTGTGGACTTTGTGGATGAGGTAGGCGACTCTTTCGAGGAGTATATCGTATATCATCGAAAGTTCCTTACATGGATGGAGGCCAACGGCATCGACACCGCCAAGAAATATACCCAGGAGGAGATAGACCAGTTGGTGGCCCGCTCGCCCTACTATAAGGCTACTGCCAACGACGTGGACTGGCTGATGAAGGTGCGCATGCAGGGAGCTATCCAGAAATGGGTGGATCACTCCATCAGCGTTACCGTCAACCTGCCTTCAGATGTAGATGAGGCGCTGGTCAACAAACTCTATGTAGAGGCATGGCGGTCGGGCTGCAAGGGCTGCACCATCTATCGCGACGGCTCACGTTCAGGCGTGATGATATCCGTACCTAAGAAAGAGAACAAGGCAGCCGCCGAGAGCAGTGTTCCTCCCTGCAAGCATCCTGAAGTGACCGAGGTACGTCCGCAGGTGCTCGAATGTGAGGTGGTACGCTTCCAGAACAACAAGGAGAAATGGGTGGCTTTCGTGGGCTTGCTCAATGGCTATCCCTACGAGATATTCACCGGATTGCAGGATGATGAAGAAGGTATCGTACTGCCCAAGACGGTGACCAAAGGAAAGATTATCAAGCAGGTGGACGAGAACGGACGCAAACGCTATGACTTCCAGTTTGAAAACAAGCGTGGCTACAAGACTACCGTGGAAGGGCTCTCCGAGAAGTTCAACCCCGAATACTGGAACTATGCCAAACTTATCAGTGGCGTGTTGCGTTACCGAATGCCTATCGAGCATGTTATCCGTCTGGTAAGCTCGCTGCAGCTCAAGAGCGAGAGCATCAACACCTGGAAGAACGGTGTGGAGCGTGCCCTCAAGAAGTATATAACCGACGGCACCGAGGCCAAGGGACAGAAGTGCCCCGTTTGCGGACAGGAAACCCTGGTTTATCAGGAGGGCTGTCTGATATGCAAGAACTGCGGTGCCAGCAGATGCGGATAAGAGAATGAGAACCACTATTGTGATCAAGGATATCCGGTTGAAAGCCTTCCACGGAGTGCTCCCCCAAGAGCGCACCGTGGGGGGCGATTTCGTTGTGAATGTGCGTGTGGACTATCCCTTCGCTACCGCCATGCAGACCGACCAGGTGGAACATACCCTCAATTATGCGGAGCTCTACCGTCTGGTGCGTCGTGAGATGGCTGTCCCCTCGCAACTGCTGGAGCATGTGGCAGGGCGGATTCTCCGTGCCATCCGTACCCGGTTTCCCGAGGCAGGCAGGGTAGAACTCTCGGTGACGAAACTCAACCCGCCCATGGGCGGACAGTGTGCCGGTGCCGGGGTGGAACTGGCAGACGGATAAAAACTCAGTGATTCGCTTGGGTTTTTGGATGAAAAAGACTAATTTTGTGGCGTAATGGGAAAAAGGACCGTTTTCTTCTTGTGGATGACACTCTTGCTTTGGGGCACGGCAATGGCTGCTCCCAAACGCTATACCCTTGTCATTGATGCCGGTCATGGAGGAGCCGATTCAGGTGCCAAGGGAACCTTTGCCTTCGAGAAAAACATCAATCTTAATGTGGCGCTTGCCTTTGGACGGCTGGTGGAGCGCAACTGTCCCGATGTGAATGTGGTATATACCCGCAAGACAGATGTGTTCGTCCCCCTGCACAAGCGTGCTTCTATCGCCAACAAGCACAAGGCAGACCTCTTTATCTCCATCCATACCAATGCCCTGCCCAAGGGCAAGCGGAGCAGGGGAATGGAAACCTATACCCTTGGCATGCACCGTGCAGATGACAATTTTGATGTTGCAAAGCGGGAAAACTCTGTGATTCTTATAGAGCAAGACTATCGGCAGCATTATGAGGGATTCGACCCCAACTCCTCTGAAAGCTATATCATGTTTGAACTGCTGCAGGATAATAATATGGCACAGAGTGTGGAACTGGCGCGGCTGGTGCAGAAAAAGACCTGTGTGGCAGCCGGTCGTAGCGACAAAGGCGTGAAGCAGGCAGGCTTTTTGGTGCTACGCGAGACTTCTATGCCGGGCTGTCTCATCGAACTGGGCTTTATCACTACACCTGATGAGGAGCGATATCTCAGCAGCAAGGAGGGCGTAGAGGCCATGGGACGTGGTATCTATAATGCGTTCATAGCCTACAAGAGCAAGTACGGCGGTGCTCCCAAGGTTCCTTATCGGGAGGCACCGGTGGAGCAGCCTGCTGCCCCCGCAGCTTCTGCTGCCCCCGCTGCCCCCGCTCCTAAAGAATCCGCTGAACAGAAAGCGGAAAAGACAGAGGTGGCTACCCAGCCGGTTGTAAGTGATGAAAGCAAACTGGTAGAGACCGAGGACGAACGCCCTGTGTTCAAGGTGCAGATTCTTGCCAGTCAGCGTAGCCTTCGTCCCGGTAGCCAGCAGTTCAAGGGAGAGAAAGAGGTGGACTCCTACCTCGACAACGGACTGTACAAATACACCTGTGGCGCCACTACCGACTATTACGAGGCGTCACGCCTCCGCAAACAGTTGCTTGCCAAGTTTCCAGAGGCGTTCATCATCGCTTTCAAAAAAGGGGTGAGGATGAATATCAACGAGGCTATAACGGAATTCAAGAATAAAAAGAAATAAGACAATCATGAAAAAATATTTTACTAAAGAGGTACAGATCGCCCTTGTGGCTGTGGTGGGTATCGTGGTGTTATTCTTCGGTCTGAAGTTCCTCAAGGGGCTCAGTCTGGTAGCCAACAGCAATGTCTATCCTGTGACCTTCCGCGATATCAGCGGTCTGTCGGCATCCAGTCCGGTCTATGCCAACGGCTATAAGGTGGGTGCTGTCAAAGGTATCGATTATGACTATCAGGGAACGGGGCGTATTGTGGCTCATGTGGAACTGGACCCGCAGATGAGAGTGCCCAGAGGCTCTTCGGCAGAGATAGCTTCCGACTTCATGGGCAACGTGAAGATGAACCTTCTTCTAGGCGACAACCCCACCGACCTGCTCGAAAGTGGTGACACCATCTGTGGCGGACATGGTTCGGGCTTGATGGCAAAGGCTGAGGAGATGATGCCTGCCATCCAGCAGATGCTACCCAAACTCGACTCCATCCTGAAGAGCATCAACCTGTTGCTGGCTGATCCTGCACTCGCCAATTCGCTGCACAATATGGAGCATATTACCGCCAATCTTGAGGTGACCACCCGTGGTGTGAACCAGCTGATGGATAATCTCAACGGCAAAGTGCCGGGCATGATGGAGCGTGCCGACCGTATCCTAGCCAATACGGAGACCTTTACCGACAAGCTGAGCAAGGTAGAGGTGGATGCCACCATGGCAAAGGTTGACAACACGCTGGCACAGGTGGAACAACTCACAACCAAGCTCAACAGCAAGGAGAGTACCGTAGGACTTCTGATGACCGATCCGCAGCTCTATATCAACCTTACCAATACCATGCGCAATGCAGATTCCCTGCTTTACGACCTGCGCCAGCATCCCAAACGCTATGTGCATTTCTCTCTCTTCGGCAAGAAAGACAAATAAGGGAACCGGTAATGCTGTTTATATTTCGTATAAATTAAAAAAATCTTCCCTGAAGAGAAATAAAAGAGTGTAAACAACTCAGTATAACGGATTTTGACATTTCTATCCGCACTTGCCTTCTTTAAACAGGCAAGTGTGGTATTTTCTTGCAAACCTTTGAAAATCAAAAGCTATGAAATACACAAGTGGTGCGTTTTAGAGGGTGCTTGTGAGTTGTTACGTAAGTGTCGAAAATATAGATACTTATAAATTTCTGTAGGTGAATGATTGTTGGAGGGGATTTTGTCAATTCAAAAAAAAAAGCGAAATTTGCAAACGCATTTCAAAGCCATACAGCCTAACCTGTTTTTAAGTAACCTGATTAAGAACGTGACAAGGTGCACCGATATGCCGCACCGCCACATAATATAACTGCCAAATGCAAAACAAATACCAGATGCTTTGGACGAATTGTCTAGCAATCATTAAGGACAATGTCGCCGAGCAACAATACAAGACATGGTTCGAGCCCATCCGCTTCGAGTCGTTCTCTGAGGAAAAGAGAACGCTGGTGTTGCGTGTGCCCAGCCCTTATGTCTGCGAATATTTGGAGCAGTATTATGTGTCGCTGCTTAGCAAAACGCTCACCCGCTGTTTCGGTCAGGGTATCAGACTCAACTACAGGGTGGTGGTGGACAAGGCACATAACCTTACCCAGGAGGTGGAGAGTGCGGAGCCTGTGAACATCGAGGCAGCCGAACCTACGGTCAGGGGCAACAAGGCTCCTTCAGTGCTTGATGCTGCAGCTCCGCAGAGACTCAATCCCCAACTGGATGTGCACAAGACGTTCCAGAACTTCATTGAGGGCAGCAGCAACAAATTGCCGCGTACCGTAGGCTTGTCTATCGCAGAGCATCCGGGCAAAACTACTTTCAATCCTTTCTTCATCTTCGGTCCGTCGGGTTGTGGAAAGACCCATCTTATCAATGCCATCGGAGTGAGATGTAAGGAGATGTATCCTCAGAAGCGTGTGCTCTATGTCAGTGCCCGTCTCTTTCAGGTGCAATATACTGATGCAGTGAGGCGTGGCGTCATCAACGACTTCATCAATTTTTATCAGTCCATAGATGTGCTTATCGTGGATGATATCCAGGAGTGGGCTACCTCTCCCGGCACCTTGGACACCTTCTTCCATATCTTCAACCACCTGTTCCGCAATGCCCGGCAGATTATTCTGGCGAGCGACCGCCCGCCTGTAGATCTCAAAGGCATGAAAGACCGTCTGCTCACACGTTTCAGCTGCGGACTTATCGCCGAGCTGGAGAAGCCCAATATCCAGTTGTGCGTGGATGTGCTGCAGTCAAAGTGCCGTCGCGACGGTCTTAAGATTCCAGCTGAAGTGATTCAGTATATCGCAGAGACAGCCAACGGCAGTGTGCGCGACCTGGAGGGCGTCATCAACTCTCTGCTTGCCTATTCCGTGGTATATAACTGCCATGTGGATATGCGTTTGGCGGAAAGGGTCATCAAGCGGGCTGTGAAGGTTGACGAGAAACCGTTGACGGTAGATGACATACTGGAGAAAGTATGCAAACACTATAATGTGTCACAGCAGCATGTGTTCAGCCGCAGTCGCAAGCGCGACTACGTACAGGTGCGTCAGGTGTCCATGTATTTCGCCCAGAAATACACCAGAATGCCTGCTTCCCGTATCGGTCAACTTATCGGCAACCGCGATCACAGCACCGTGATACACAGCTGTTCCGCTGTAGAGCAGCGCCTCAAGGTTGACAAGGCTTTCGAGGCGGAAATCAACAGCATTGAGACCTCCTTCAAACTGAAGGCAGAGCATCGTGACCAGAAAAGCGATACATAATCTTTTTCACCTTAATACAATCTTCAAACAACTAAATTACTGGGTTTATAAAGGGGTGGCACAGGCGTGCCACCCCTTGTACGTTTTATATACGGGTTGTGTTCCTGCGGTTCATTTCAGATGCAGGCGCAGTCCTGCTATCATCCATGTGCCGGGTTGTGCCACGTTGCCGTAATCCACATAGGTCTTGTCAAACAGGTTGTTCACTTCTGCATAGATACTGTAATGGGGCTCTTTCCACTCCATACGCGCATCCACCACACTGTAGGGGGCATAGTGGCAGGTGGCTCCGTTGATGTCGGTATAGGTACCCGTACGCTCCTGAAAACGGTAATCCACATTGAAATAGAGATGTTTCCAGGGATTGGTGCGCAGCGATGCCACCACCTTGTGGCGCAGGTATTCCAGTACATACTTGCTCTCGATGCCTGTGGCGTTGTCCTTGTCTTGGTCGATGTAATGGTATGCCAGGCTTAGCTGTCGCAATACCTGTTGCCGGCGCCATAGCCGTTGCAGCGACACCTCTCCCTTGACCTCTACGCCGATGGTGTTCAGTTTGGTGAAGTTTACCGACTGCCAGGGCGCATCAGGACCGTCATCCACCTGCCTTATCCAGTCAATCATGTTCTTGCCGTGGTGGTAATACACGTTGGCGGATGCCTTCACCACGTTTCCCGTGTATTTGATGCCACCCTCTGTGCTCTGCAACTCTTCTGCCTTCAGGTATTTGTCCGCCTTGTGACCGCCTACGGAGTAGTACAGTTCGGTGGCAGAGGGCACGCGCAGCGAGTTGTTCCACGAGGCGTAAATGCTCCATTGCGACGACAGACGGTAACTCACATCCACTCCGGGATAAACCTTCATCGGTCCGTTGCTCCATGTATTCTTGGCTGCCACAATGCCTGCCGAGAGGGTCAGTCTGTTTAGTACGATATTGTGTTCCGCCATCCAGTTGATCTGGGTGCGGTTGATACCGTACAGGTAGTAGCGGTCGGTGCCGTTGATGTGGTGGGGCTCGTCCAGTGGTTCTCCTAAGGTGGTGCTCTTCAGCTCCTCCCGTCGCAGTTCTCCGCCGATGGCGGTACGTCCCGCCCACCAGTCGAAATAGGTGTTCAGACTGGCGCCATAGACCTCGCTTCTGTGGTAGTTGAAGGGCGATTTCTCTTCGCGGTCACGGTAGAGTTCAAACCTGTCTTCATGGTGGTTCCAATACACGGCGGGCCTGATGTGTACCCCCGCGCATACCACCTCTCCCTGCAGGGCGGTATAGGTCTTCAGGGTGTGCTCGAACTGCTCGTCCCATTTCACTCCGTAGAAGGTGTTCGAGCCGTAGTCCTTGCTGCTTACCCCTGCGTGCCATCTCAGCCGCAGGGCATCGCTTTGGAATGTCCCCTGATAGAACGCCTTCATCCCCTCATAGTCGGCATTCAGCGCATTGTCCCTGCTGCGGCTGTAGCCGTCACTGCGTGTGTAGCCAGCCGAAAGCTGGTTGTTCCACTTGCCCGCCGCCAGATTGGCGCGTCCGCCTGCCGAGGCATAGCCGTAACTGCCGCTCTCCAGATGCACGTCGGCGCTGGTGGAGCGGGGCAGGGAGGTCACGATGTTGATGGCACCGGTAAGCGAAGAGGTGCCGAACACCCTTCCTGCGGCACCTTCCAGTACCTCGATACGCTCTATCTCGCTGATGTCAACAGGGAAGTCAAAGGCATTGTGTCCCGTTTGCGGGTCGCAGATATTGATGCCGTTGAGCAGGATTGTGACTTGCTCGTAGTTGCCTCCGCGGATGCTTACGTCTGTCTGCGCGCCAATGGGTCCTCGCTGTCTCACATCCACTCCTGCAACAAACTTGAGCAGGTCGTTCACACTTTGTACTGGAGCCGCTTGAATGTCGCTCTTCTCCAGTACAGTAACCATTCTCGCTGCCTGGCTCTTTGCCAGGGGCGCCCTCGAACCGGTGATGCTCACCTCGTCGAGCATCAGCTCTTTGTCTGTTTCGGTAGAGACGGTGTCTGTACGTATGGGCTCCACCGCCACACCCTCTGCTTTCGCATAGGTCAGGGTGGCAACACTCAGCGTACCCACAATCACCTCTTTTCCCAAACAGTTGAAGAGCGAATACCCCTTGCGTCCAAAACGTTTGAACACAAATGGCGTGCGCCTGTTTGAAAAGTTGTTGTACTTCATAAAATTGGTTTTAAACACGTTTTGCACTTGCAAAACGCCGGCAAAGTTACTAAAAAATCGGGATTGCACGTTCCTTATTCGTCAATAATCAGTAATTTTGCAGCCGTTATGCGATTTTTGGATTTCCTGAAGCAATGGTCCCTGCCTTGTTCTTTGCTGGCAGGTGCCGCCATTTATCTGATTTTCGCCTACGTCCCAGTGTTGGCTCCGATGGGCGAAGTGTGTGAACCTGTACTTACAGGCATGTTGCCTGCGGTGTTGTTCTCCCTGCTGTTCGTCACTTTCTGCAAGATACAGTTGCACGACCTGCGCCCCCGTATGTGGCATTTCTGGTTGCAGCTTATCCGTATATGTCTGTCGGGTGCGGTGGTATGGCTCATCTCGCTCACCGCTGACGCCTCTCTGAAACTGGTGCTCGAGGGTGTGTTCATCTGTGTGATATGCCCCACTGCGGCTGCTGCCCCGGTGATTACCGAGAAGTTAGGTGGCAGCATCGCCTCGCTTACTATCTACACCATCATAGCCAATGTGGTGACAAGCATCATCATCCCCCTGTTCTTCCCCATGGTAGAGCGTGGTGCCGATGTGGGTTTCCTGACGGCTTCGCTCATGGTGCTACGCAATGTCACCACCGTGTTGGTGGCTCCCTTGGTGCTTGCCCTGTTGTGCCGTAAGGTGTTTCCCTGTCTCACAGCCCGTATCACAGGCATCAAGGATCTTGCATTCTATATGTGGTGCTTCAATCTTGCCATTGTCACCGGACTCACCCTCCGCAATATCCTCCATGCCGAGGTGTCGGGCTGGGTGCTCGCCATGCTGTTGCTGTTGCCCTTGGGCGTGTGCCTGTTGCTGTTCTCCATCGGCAAGAGTGTAGGCTATTGCTACGACGACTCTATCAGTGCCGGACAGGCATTGGGACAGAAGAACACCATCGTGGGCATCTGGCTCACCATCACCTTCCTCAATCCGCTGGCTGCCGTGGCTCCGGGAGCCTACGTGCTTTGGCAGAATGTGGTCAATGCCTGGCAGCTGTGGTATAAAAGGAAATACGGTACGCTCAAATGGTGAGCATACCGTATTTCTTGATGTATAGCTTCCTTGCTTTTATCTAAGGGTGGCCTTTCTCACCATCTCCTTGTCTCCGTTTCTCAGTCGCAGGATGTAGTTCTCGCCCTCTTTCATCGGCAGGGTGATGTTACGTTGCTGTGCGTTC
This sequence comes from uncultured Prevotella sp., assembly GCA_945830055.1. GTDB lineage: Bacteria > Bacteroidota > Bacteroidia > Bacteroidales > Bacteroidaceae > Prevotella. The sequence goes on along the minus strand of CALZXH010000001.1, from coordinate 90,814 downwards.
ACGGTCTTGCTCATCACGGTGCGTCCTGCCATGTCATACAACTGTACGGTGGTCATGCCTTTCGCATCTCCCTTCAGCACCACGCTGTTGCCGTTGACGCTTGCCCAATCCTCGTCGGTGGATGAGATTACGCTCTCGATGGCGGCGGGGTCCACGGCATGTATGGTCACGGTATCGTTGACAGTCTCTCCGCCTTTGCCCGTGTATTTATAGGCAAAGAGGTAGTCGCCCACCTGGGTGGGCTGTCCTTTGAATGATACCTTGGTCAGTGAACTGATGTCTTTGCTGAAGCCTTCCACATAGCCCACATTCTTCTTGGTGCCGTCGGGTGCGATACTGCTTAGGATGCTCACCATCTTGGCGTATTTCACATCGCCGGTGTAGTAGATGGAGTCGCCTACAGCCACTGTCACCTCTTTCTCCTTTTGCAGTGAGGGCAGCATGGCGTCGGGCAGGTAGTAGCCCAGATGGGGCGGCTGGTTGTAGGCCGAGTTCTGCCATGTGATGGCCATGCGATAGGTGTGGTCGTGCATCAGGGTAGGCATACGATACTTTGTTTCGGTCAGGGTGGTGAAGATGTTAATCTTCGAGGGGTCAGAACTGTCCCACAGAATCACCTCTTCGCGCCAGTCTCCTAAGATGTCTGCCGACAGACAGGGGGTTTGCTTGGTGCTGTTGCAGGTGCTCGAACTGCCATAGTCATACAGGTTCTTGCCTGCCAAGTAGATTCTGTTGACGCTTTTGCCGCTCAGTTTGTCTATCTTTCCGCCGTCAAAGAGTTCTTCGCTCAGGTCGTCGTCCCAGTACAGACGGAAGTTGAGCGACGTGCTGGCTGTGCTCACCTCCTTGCCCGTGTCGCAACTGCGGGGCTGACGGTTGTTGCTCGACATGAACAAGCTCTCGCGAATATCCTTGTCAAACTTGCCGCAGATGCCGCGCCCGTTGTCCGAGTCGCCGGTAGAGCTGAGCAGTATCTCGCCCGTGGCAGCATCGTGCAGGTCCCAACCATAGGGACTTTCCTCGTGCACGGTGAACACCTGTAGTCCTTTGCGCCCGGGCACGTGGCTTCCCAAGTGCATGGCATCGCCGTGTCCGTAGCCGGTGGAGTACATCAGCATGCCGTCGTTGTCGATGGCGCACGAACCCCAGATAATCTCATCGCAGCCGTCGCCATCCACATCGGCGCACGACAGGTTGTGGTTGCCGTTGCCATAGGCAGTCCTGCTGCCCGTAGTTTTGCCGGTACCCAGTTTGCCTGCGTAGGTCTTCTTGTTGCCCTCTGCGTCGGTCACCTCATACTGTGTCTTGCTCTTGGAGTTGTGCAGCCACTTGGTTTTCAGCTTGCCATCCCTGTAATCCACTGCCCACAGGAAGGCAAAGGTGTAATATCCGCGACACATCACGGCGCTGGGCAGTTGGTCGGCCCCGTCCAAATAGGCCACGGTGGCCAGGTATCTCTCGCCGCGGTTGCCATATTCCTTGTCGGTCTTGCCGTCTGCTCCCCAGTTCACCTTCCATCCGTCTTCGCCGCCGAGGGTCATGTTGCGGTTGGGGTTATAGAATACGGTGTGTACGGCCTTGCCCGTGGTGCCCTCAAATACGGTGAGCCACTCCTGTCCGCCGGTCACCTTGCCGTCGCTGTTGCGCCAGTCCTTGGTGTTGTTCACCGCCTTGATGGTCTCATCGTCGGCAGCCTGACTCACATAGTTGCCTGCGCCGTCCTTGCTTCCCGCTGCGGTCTTCAGTATCATCTCCGCCTTGCCGTCACCGTCGAAGTCATACACTAAGAACTGGGTGTAGTGGGCACCGGCGCGGGTGTTCACGCCCAAATCCACACGCCACAGCTTGGTGCCGTCCATCTTGTAGCAGTCGATATATACGTTGCCCGTCTTGCCCGACTGCGAGTTGTCCTTAGAGTTGCTTGGGTCCCATTTCACAAACAGTTCATATTCCCCGTCGCCATCCACATCGCCCACACTGCAGTCGTTGGGCGAATAGGTGTAGTCAGAGCCGGCTGCGGGTCGGTCTAACTGCATTGAGCGATACACGTTGCCCCAGGGTGTCACGGCCTTGGTGGTGTCAACGGGCTCTCCGTTCACCTTGGTCACCACCTGAACCAGGTCAGAACCTCCGCCTGTGACGGATGTGTTGGTCACATACAGGTTTTTCTTCACCTGTGTTCCGTTGAGCAGCACGTCAAAGGTGGTGTTGATCTCGTCGTCTGTTCCCAACATGCGCCAGCTCACAAACAGATTGCTGCCGTTGGGCACGGCCACCACGCCACGGTCCAGTTTCTCCATTTGGCACAGAGGGGTGTTCTGTGCCTGTGCACTTCCTGCTGTCAATGCGAGCAGCAGTGCTCCAATATGTCTCTTTTTCATTCCGTAGATTGTTTGTTGATATTTCGTTTTCGGGTTTGTCAGTAGTTGTTTTGGAGTTCTTCAACAGGCTCTGCATCACTTTGTTTGACGTATGTTTGAACAAAGCGTTTAACGCCTCTCGCTGCAAAGATAAACAAAATATTCAGAGTAGCCATCCTTTTTTGTGAAATTAAGACTAACGTGTCTCAAATAATCTGTCATGCTACCACTTGTTCCGACTGGCAGGGTGGCGGGGGCGGCTGTTTGGTTCGAGGGGGACTCTTTGAGAGACTTTGTGAAACTGAATGACGGAGACTAAATCTCCAAGGTGTGCGCTTTGAAATTCATTCTGTATGAGATAGATATAAATTCTCTCCAAAAATAGAGTGCATTCTGCACGAAAAACAAACGCATTCTGGCCGAGAAACAAGTGCATTCCGCACGAGAAACCAACAGTTTTTCGTGGGAAAAACAATCTGGAAACGTCGATATTTGCCATTAAAATTCTCGTTTTTACTTTGCAGTTTCAATTATTCTTTGTTATTTTGCAACGATAATGGGTAGATTCCGAAACAGAAAGACTGACCTGAATTGTTTGAAACTAACAAAAACAATGTGACTATAATGAAAAAACTCTTACTCTTCCTTTTGATGGCTGTGGCATGTACCGTGAATGTGCAGGCACAGCGACAGCAAACCGACAAACTCGACAGAGGTCTGGTGGCGGTGAAGACGGGGACAGGAATACTCTGCTCCTGGCGTATCACTGCTGATGAGTACTATGATGTGACCTACAACATCTACCGCGATGGCGCCAAACTCAACACGGCACCGCTTGCTGTTTCCAACTATCTCGACAAGAGTGGCACCACCTCGTCTTCCTATACCGTGGAGGCGGTGGTGAGGGGAGTGGCACAGGCCAAGTCTGCCGCCGTAACCCCGTTTATATCCAACTATAAGGAAATCAAAATGGATCATGGCTCGCTCACGGGTACTTTTGTGCCCAATGACGCCACGGCAGCCGACCTTGACGGCGATGGAGAACTGGAACTGATCATCAAGTTTGACAACAAGAATCCGGGAACTGACGACTGCTATACCATCATCGAGGCATACAAGATGAGTGGCAAGCGCCTGTGGTGGATTAACTGCGGTCGCAACATGGGCGACTTCCAGAACAACGAAATCAATATCGCGGCCTACGACTGGGACGGCGACGGCAAGGCGGAATGTGTGATGCGTGCCGCCGACGGCACCGTGATTCACATGAGCGACGGTACCACACAGACCATCGGCGACCCCACCAAGAACTATCGCCCCGTAGAGAGCGGACAGTGGTTCGTGCATGACGGAGCGGAGTATCTGCTCTATCTCGACGGACTCACAGCCAAACCCTATCAGGTGCTCGACTATCCCTTGGTGAGACTTGAGCCCGGTGAAGGCTCCCTCGAGGCACAGTGGGGTGACGGCTACGGACACCGCTCTTCCAAATACTTCTTCGGCGCTCCCTATTTCGACGGGCGCAAGCCGAGCATCTTCCTGGCGCGAGGCATCTATACCCGTCACAAGATGATAGCCTACGATGTGGATCCCTCTACCCACCAGCTTACCGTGCGCTGGAGGTGGAACTGCAGCACGGCAGGCTCTCCCTGGTACGGACAGGGCTATCACAACTATGTGGTGGCTGACGTGGACTGGGACGGCCGCGACGAAATTGTCTTCGGTTCCATGACCATCGACGACAACGGCAAGGGACTTGCCACCACAGGCTTGGGCCACGGTGACTCACAGCACGTGTGCGACTTCGACCCCTACCGCCACGGACAGGAGTTCTTCGGATGCAATGAGGACAATCCGGGCAATAACTTCTGCGATGCCACCACACGCAAGATACTCTACCGCTACTCGGCAGGCTCCGACGATGGCCGCTGCGCCATGGGCAACTTCTCCAACGACTTCCCCGGTGCACAGGGCGTGTCAGCCAGAGACCGTGGTCTGATCAGTTGTGTCACCTGTAAGGCACTGGAGGGAGGCACCAGAACAGGCATTACCGATAATATGCGCCTCTACTGGGACGGTGACCTCTGCGAGGAATGTTTCAATTACGCCAACGGAAAGAATACTGAGGGCACTGTATATAAGTACAACAAGGGAGCCATTGCCACCTTCACCGGCTCCATGACCAACAACGACACCAAGGGAACCCCCTGCTTGCAGGCCGACCTCTTCGGCGACTGGCGTGAGGAGGTGATGATGCGCACCGCCGACAACAACGTGCGTATCTATACCACCACCGTCGAGACTCCCTGGCGCAACTATACCCTGTGGCACGACCACCAATACCGCAATGCCATCGTATGGCAGATGAACGGTTATAACCAGGCTCCCAATGTAAGCTATTTTTTGGGTGAACTGGAGGGCATAACCGTGGCACCTCCTGCACTCACCATGCAGGGACGTACCGAGGTGGCAGACAACGGCAGCATCACGGCAGCCCTCAATGACCAGGCTCTTATTGCCTGTGAGACGGGCAACATGACCATCAGCGTGGCAGAAGGTGCCGCTCCCTATATCTTCTTCGACAATGCTCCCTCCTGGGTGCAGGGTACTGATGTGAACGGAGCCAGCGGCAAGAATCCCACCATCAAATACGACTACTACACCCACACCCTTACGGGAGGTGCCTTCGCCGGTGCCATGCGCTTGGTGAAGCAGGGCGATGGCATCCTGGTGCTCCCTGCCGTGACACAGACCTATACGGGCAATACCGATGTGTGGGCAGGTACGTTGCAGTTTGACGGTACCATGCAGGGCAGCCGTGTATGGCTTAACAGGCACGCCGCACTGCTCACCAATGGAGGTGTGTTCAAGAAAGCCGTACAGGCAGACTATAACGCCACCATCCAGCTTGGTACAGCCACCGCAGCGGGCTGTATCACCGCCGACTCGCTCATTCTCGGTTTCGGTGCCCGCCTGGAGATTGACCTTTTCTCTGAAGGCTTGCAGGCTGACCAGGCAAATGCCAATGTGCTGAAGATAGAGAAGAAAGTATGGAATAACGGTCCGCAATATGATGCGCCTGTCATCACGCTGGTGCCCCATGCAACCGCAGGCAGCAACAAGCTCACAGCAGGCAAATACCTCATCGGCGAGGTGGGCAAGATAGAGGGCAGTCTGACAGACATCATTCTCGAAGGACTGACCTACCAGAAGAGTGCCTTGGCATACGAAGAAGGCAAACTCTATGTGGTGATTACCGACTATGAGGCAGGCAACCTGACGTGGAAGGGCGGACTGAGCAACGTGTGGAACTCTGACAATACCGCCAACTTCACCGACGAAGCAGGCTCCGCCTCTGTGGTATTCGTGCCTGGCGCTGCCGTATTGTTCAACGATGAGGCCGTGGTGACCGACATACAGGTGGAGGGTAATGTGGCTCCTGCCTCTATCACCTTCGACAACAGCAGCAAGGACTTTACGCTGAGTGGCGACAGCATCATCGGAGGTGTTACCCTGAACAAGCAGGGCACGGGCTTGCTCACCGTGAACAGTGTGAACCACCTGGGCAAGGTGAATGTCAATGCCGGCAAGCTCGGTGTCAATATCCTTGCCAATAATCAGGGAACTGACTGGGGCGCATTGGGTGATGTGAATACCCGCATCAACCTTGCCGACGGGGCAACCTTGGTGCTGGGCGGCGGACTGGTGACCGACCAGACCGTTACCGTGTCGCAGGGAGATGCTGCCATCGAAGTGGCTTCTTCCAATACCGCCACCCTCAACAAGGGTGTGCTGGCAGGCGGCAGCAATGCCGTGCTTACCAAGACAGGAGGTGGAACGCTTACTCTGGGTACGGGCAACACCGTTTCCAAACTGGTCATCAAAAGCGGTATCGTCAATGCCTCTGAGAGCAGTGATGTGACTGCTCTGCCTGCTACGGTAGAGCTTCAGGGCGGTGCGCTCTATGACCCCTCCAACGAATACTCCTACACCACCAATAAAGCCAACTTTGTGGTGCCCGAGGGTTCTACTGCCTCGTTCTATCTCGACTCCCGCTGTAACTATACGGGTACGCTGACCGGTGCCGGTACGCTGAATGTATATGCAGCGGGCGTGCGCAACTACCTCAACGGCAACTGGAGTGCCTTTGAGGGTACGGTGGTGCCCGGCATCCAGAAGCGTGGTTCCAACTACGACCCCGTGTTCTATTTCAACAATACATACGGTCTGCCTAATGCTACCCTCAAGATGAACAGTGGAGTCACCATCGACAACAGCGGCAAGAACTTCCCCGTAGGCAAGGTGACGGGTAGCGGTACCCTGGCAGGCAGCGGTTCGTACATCTTTGGTGCCAACGGAGAGGACATGACTTTGACTACTCCCTGTACCAGTAGCATCATCAAGAAGGGTGCAGGCATCATGCGCGTGGTGACGGCTGGCAAGATTACCGGCTCCATCATCGTGGAGGAAGGTGGCTTCCATTTCAGCGGCATCACTTCGGGCACGCTGTTCAACGGCACAAAGCCCATTACCGCCAACGGTTCTTCCGTGTTGTTGGGGCAGGCATATATTACTTCTCTCACAGCCAACAGCGGCAGTACGTTGAAGCCTCGTGCTACTCTCAGTGAAACCTCTCCGGGTACCATCATAGCGACGGGAACTATCGCCGTGAACGAGGGTGCTACACTTGATATGCTGCTCTCTGCCTCCAAGCAGTCCAAGTTGCAGGGCAAGTGGGTGTCGGTGAAAGGTATTCTCAAGGTGACCTTGGCAGAGGGATATACACCTGCTGCGGGTGACAGCTTCACCCTGTGGGAGGCAAGCAGCTCGTTCAGCGGCACGCCTACGTTCGACCTGCCCACATTGTCCGACAATCTGGCATGGGACACCTCTGAACTGCTTGCCAAGACTGGTGTGCTGAAGGTAGTGGCAGGTTCTGGTATCGGTGCCATCGCTTCCGATGCTACCGTGAAGTGCGAGGTATATACTGCCAACGGACAGAAAGTGGCACAGTTCGAAGCTCCCAAGAGTAGGGTAGAGGAGAACTTGCAGGGCATCTCTTCCGATACCCGCACACTGATTGTCAGGATGGTGGCAGGCAACCGCATGGAAGTGAAAAAAGTGATCAGATAATAGCTGTTCCCACCGTAGGGTGTACCCATCCTGCGGCGGGAATTTTCTATTTTTATAGGTCTTTTATCAAAAATTAGGGTTCGAATCAGCTGTTTCAAGTTACCTTTGTGCCGTTACTGACTATACATACTCTCGACTTTACTTAACATTATTAACTAACAACAATAACAAATCCTTTAAAACATGAAGAAAAGAGTACTTTTATCACTCTTGGCAATGGCTTCTTTTGTCGGTGCGTCTGCATACGACAAGGATCAGTATGTTTATACCAACATTGCCAAGGTGAAGACCACTGCTCCCAATGCAGTGACCAATGGTAGTTTTACTGACGCGTTCGCGGGCTTTGACAACGGTACCGATGGCGGTGCTGTGAGCAACGAGGCCTGGGAAATCGTAGAGGCAGCAGGTCCTAACCAGGAGAACGTGTTGCAGTGCAACAAGTCAGCTTCTGGCTATGAACTGTCTCGCGTATGGAAAGCAGACGGCGACCTCAGCGGTGGCGGTCTTTATGTCATCTCCTACATGGTCAGCGGTCCTGCCCTGAGTGTGATTGGTGACATCAAGGGAGATCCCGGCTATTATGGTTTCTTCGTAAACCAGGACGGTACCCGTTCTACTGTGGGTCGTCAGGTGAGCGATGGTGGCGGCTTCGGTGAAGAGTGGACCGTTATCAACGACACCGTGCTGCTTAATGCCGACGACTATTTGGTGATGTATTTTGACCGCGTAGCAGAAGGCACCCGTTTTACCAACTTCTCCATCAACAAGTGTGATGAGGTGTTTGACGACCGTTTGGCTGCCAATAAGATGAACTACCTGAACGGACTGATCAACAGTGGTAACTTTACCAATGGACAGGCGGTACTGGATGAGAATCTGCCATTTATTGAGGGCTATTTAACTGGAGAATATGCAGATCCAGATAACCCTGATGATATGGAGGCTTGTCTGGTACTCATTGATGCGACCATAGAGGATTACCTTGATGCCAATGCTGCTTCCATCGTTTCTTCTTTCACTCACTGGAACAACGGCACCAAGTACCAGAAGGCTTCAAAGATTGGCGACTGGGTGTTCACCGGTGGTCGTATCTTCCACTGCAACAACGTTTATACCGATGAGGCCAAGGCACGTATCGAGCATCAGATCGGCGGTGGCTTCGACCTTCCGGCTGCCAGCGGTACCGTTACCAAGGAGGCTGCAGGAGTATTCGGCCCCGGCAAGTACCTCATCAAGATGGATGTGCTGGGCTACACCATGATCAGCAAGCGCAGCAGCAACGGCTACAACTATCACCCCAACGTGAACTACAACGTGAAGAGCATCTCTCTCTTCGGTGGTGACCAGAAGATGGAACTCGACTCTGTGCCCACACAGCGCTACCGCACTTTCTACATGTTCTATGATGTGCCCGAGGGCGCTACCGAGAACAAATTCGGCTGGGACTTTTCTTTGGCCGAAGAGCAGGTAGGCAAACTATGGGGTGGTCAGCTTGAGTTTACCAACTTCGACATCCGCAAGGTGGGCCTTACCAAGGCCATGCAGGAGCACATGAACCTCGTATCTAATATTGCCACTGCACAGACCTCCCTCAAGGTGATGCTCGACAGCGCCAAGGTGGTGGCTACCAAGACAGACATCTACAAGTGGGGTATGGCTCAGCTCAATGACTCTATCTCTGCTGTGAATGCCATCTATCAGGCTTCTCTGCTCAAGGTGGATGCTGAAGGCAACGAGGTGGCTGTGGATGACGCCGCTGACGCAGAACTGCCCACCATACTTGATGCTGCCATGAAGCAGGTGCGCAAGGGCTTCCAGAATGTGTATGGCTACTGCGAGTCAGTACTTGCTCTGCAGGCTGCACTGCCCGAACATGAGGCTCTGATTGCTTCTGAGGACTATAAGTCAGTGACTGGTGAAGCCAGAACCAACTATCAGGCTGCCATCGACAATGCCAAGAACCGCTTGGCTACCTACAGCGCTCTTGACGACGATGCTACTATTCAGGCAGAAATCCTGGTTTATAAAGAACTGCTCACCAATCTGGACACTACCCGTGAGAAATTCATGTTGGGCAATGTGAGCTACGATATGCCTATCGAGGTAGCTATCACCAATGGTGACTTCTCTAACGGTCTCTCTGGCTGGACTTCTACCCATGTTTCTACTTCTTCTTCAGAGGCATTCAAGGTGGAGACGGGCAAGCAGGCTGAAGGCTTCATAAGTGGCAATAAGGCTCGTGTATGGCGTGGCCAGACTGCTTCACCCCAGTCTCAGTTGAAGCAGGAGGTGAACGTGAGCAACGCAGGTCTCTACGCATTCACTGCCCGTGCATACGCATTCAACGAATACACTCAATATTGCTTTGTAGAGGCTTCTGAGGGTGGTCCGATGGTTATCACTGTGAAGGATGAGGTGGCTGATACCCTGTTCAGCAACTCTCAGGTGAAGCTGATGTTCGGTCCTGCCGGCGCTCCCGACTCAACCTATGTATGGAGCCGCTTGGTAGAATGGCCCACCAGCAAGACCAATGTCAATGGCTATATGGCAGGTGATTACGCCGTGTTCTATAACAAGGCTGCCGAAGGTGAAGAGGCTGTAGAGTTCGGTATGTGCTCACACGGTCAGATTGACGGTAAGGGTGCCAACGCCTTTGCAATAGGTGATGCAGAAGTAGAGTACTATGGTGATGCTACTGCTGCTATCGCTGCTGCCAAGGCAGAGTGCTTGGAGGTACAGCAGGCTGCTAAGACCACACTTGCAAACTATCGTAATGGTGGCATAGCAGGTGCCGACCTGTTTGGTATGCCTAACATCGCAAACCGCCTTGAGCGTCGTTTGGCTTCTGCTGAGGAACTCAACGGTGCTACTACCGCTCAGGAACTCACCGCACTGGTCAATGCTACAGCCTATGTGGATGAATTGGCAGAACAACTCGTCAATGTCATCACTGGTATCAATACCGTGAAGGGTGATGTGGTGAAGATGAATGTTGCCAACGGAGTATATAACCTCAATGGTGTGAAGGTGGCAAACAGCATCCAGGGCTTGAACAATCTGCCTGCCGGTCTCTACATCTTCAACAACAAGAAGTATGTGGTGAAATAATAATCCATCACTTCGATAATCCCAAGGGAGCGCAATCTTCACGGTTGCGCTCCCTTTGTGATTGGTACTTACAATCTTATTTTTTCTTAGGATGCCTTCTCTTATCAAAAAAATTGGTGGGAGGGCATTTTTTATTGGGTGAATTGTTTTTTTTATTTGATTATTTTTTGTTATTTTGCAATTTGAACTGTGACTATGCTTGAAAACTCAATAAAAATTTAATATTACTAACTATAAATCTATGAAGAAACTCTTTTTCTGTGTCTCACTCCTGCTAACAGGATGGATGACTTCTTGTGTTGACAAGAATGAAGAAGTGGATGCGAAATCAAAGCCTGAATGGCTTGGAGGTAGCATCTATTCAGAGTTGCAGAATCCTAAACAAGATGCTCTTACAGGCTCGTTCAGTTATTACCTTCGACTGATTGACGACCTGGGACAGACCGACTTGTTTAACCGAACAGGTAGTATCACCGTGTTCCCTGCCAACGATGAGGCTTTCCAGCGCTTCTTCCAAAACAACGAGTGGGGTGTCCGCTCGTATGAAGAACTGACGCAAGCACAAAAGAATCTCTTGCTCAACTCTTCATTGCTTGAAAATGCCATGCTGATCAACATGCTTTCAAACACCAACAGCAATGGCTCCATTATCAAGGGTGTGGCACTGAAACACAGTACGCGTGTGGATGCTACCGATACCATCAGCCACATCTATGGTGCGGCAGGTATGCCCGAGAACAACCGCTACTGGCAGAAGTATTTTGCCAAGGGCATTGACCTGGTGTCTGACGCTACCACGCCCATGATGGTGCACCTCACCCGTGAGTATATGGTGAGCAATGCCATCACCATGCAGGGTGACGGAAGTGACTTTCAGGTGCTCACCGGTGAGCCCTACACCGCAGGGGCTACCTATATCTTCAACAATCCAGTCATCACCAAGGGCAGCTATTCCGACGGCATGACTTGTCAGAACGGCTATATCCATCAGGTGCGCGACGTGCTGCTGCCCCCGGGCAACCTGGCACAGGAAATCAAAAAAGATGCCGAGACCTCTCTCATCAGCCGCATGTTGGAGTATTTCTCTGCTCCTTTCTACAACAATGCCGTGACCCAGCAGTACAACGCAGCTGCCATACAGTATGGCAAGCCTGCCATCGACTCCATCTTTGAGAAACGCTATTTTAGTAAGAATTCGCAAGGTGTGGAACTTAGTACCGACCCCGACCAGCAGCCCTTCAGTGCCTTGCTGAAGTTCGACCCGGGATGGAATGCCTATCAGGTGACTTCCACCAGTGGCGGCGACAACTCGCTGAAGGACCTCGGTGCCATGTTCGTGCCTGTGGATAAGGCCGTGCAAGATTTCTTCATCGGCGGAGATGGTTCCTATCTGATGGATATCTATGCCAAGCACAAGCCTGTCACCGTGGATAACCTTGCCAAGAACCTTGACTCTCTTTTTGCAGAGCGTCCCGACATCGTTTCCAAGTTCTTGGCCAACATGCAGAACGTTTCGTTTGCAGGTTCGGTGCCCAGCAAGTTCAGTCTGCTGACCAACGATGCCGGCGAGAACCTGGGAATGACCGTTGACAAGCTTCAGGTCAAGAGCGACGGTTCCTATGACGTGAAGTTTGCCAACAACGCCGTGATGTACAAGCTCAACTCCATGTTAGCGCCCGATGAGTTCAGTGCCGTGCTGGCACCAGCATCCACCTACAAGGATCTGCGTGTGATGGATCACATGATTCAGGCCAAGAACTCTGAGGACGGCTGCGACTTCAAGTATTATCTCTTGGCCATGGCTGCCAACTATGCGTTCTTCATTCCCGAAGACAGCGCTTTCTCTCAATATTATTATGTAGATCCCACCACGCTCGCCAAGGCACAGCCCGAGGCATTGGCCTTCAGGGTGGAGTGGAGTGAGAGAAACAAGAAGAACGAATTCAACGTATATCGCTACAAGTACGATATCAAGAACAATACTGTGGGCGAGTTCCTCAGTAAGGTGACCAGCAGCACGGCAGTGAAATCGCAGATGATCGACATCTTGAACATGCACACTGTGGTGCTCGATGCCGGCGAAACCCTTGGTGCACGCAAGTACTACAAGACCAAGCACGGCGGTGCCATCATGGTGGAGGGTACCAATGTGGGAGGCAAGGTTTCCGGCGGTGCCCAGATAGACAACGGACAGGAGAAATCGGAAATCATCAGCGTATATAACCAGCGCAACGGTACTTCCTATCGCCTGAAGCAGGTGATAGAAGCTCCGCGCAACAGTGTATATAAGACCTTGTCGAACAATGAAGATGTGTTCAGCGAGTTCTTTGCCCTCTGCAACTGGCTGAGCAGTTCCACCACCCTGATGGATGCCGTGGGCATCTCCAGCACTCCCAGTTCATTAGGCGTGAGCGAGCAGGATGCCTACATCGTGTTCACCAGCACCTATGGCACGGGCTCTTCCAAGATTGCCAATGCCTGTGTGGATAACAACGTGAAGATGTTCAACACCTATAACTACACCCTCTATGCGCCCACCAATGCTGCCATGAACAAGGCCTACGAGAAGGGTCTGCCCAAGATTACCGAGGTGCAGGCCGACTATGAGGTGATGGAAGGTTTGGAAGACGGCGACTCCGAGAAAGAGGAACTGAAAGAAAGAATCAAGCTGCAGGTGAAGGAACTGCGCGACTTTGTGCGCTATCACTTCCAGAATGTGTCACTCTTTGCTGACAAGGTGTTTGTGGATGAGGCAAGCGGCCGCTATGCCAGTCTGCTCACCGACGAGACGGGTGTGGCTATCGTGAACCGCGTCACTGGAGGTGGTGACAAGATTATAGTGACCGATAACCGCGGTACCGAGCATGTGGTGAATGCCAACGGCGGGTTGCCCTGCAACGTGATGGCACGCGACTACTGGTTTGACAAGGAGAATACCTCTGCCACTGCTATCAAGACCTCGTCGTTCTGCGTGGTGCATGGTATCAACACCCCGATGAATTTCCACAGTGACACCGACCGCTACGACGGCAACTGGAAGTCGAGGGCTGCCATGAACAAGGCACTGAGGGCTTATCAGATTTACAAAGCAAACAATAACTTCTAAAAAAGAGCACTATGAATATAAAAAGAATCTTGTTTGCCGCACTGTGTTGCGTAATGACGCAAGTGGTACTGGCACAAGCCAAGCGAATATCCGGTACGGTGACCGATGCCGATGGCCCCGTGATGATGGCCAATGTGGTAGAGGTGGATGCCGGAAACCGTATCGTCTCGGCAACGCAAACCGATTTCAACGGAAACTTCTCCATGCAGGTGAAGAGTCCCAAGAACAAACTGAAGTTCTCGTATGTGGGAGATAAGACCAAGGTGGTGACCATCGGCAACCAGACCTCCTTCAACGTTAGGCTGGAACCTGAATCTACCATGCTGAAGGAAGTGACCATCAAGTCTAAACGCAGCAATACAGGCGGTCTGATGATGTCGAAGAAAGAGATTGCCACTGCCCAGCAGACCATGGACATGAGTTCGGTGGAAGGTCTTTCGTTTACCTCTGCCGACGAAGCCCTGCAGGGTGAGATTGCCGGTTTGGACATTGTCGCCAACTCAGGTAACCTTGGTTCGGGAACTTCGATGCGCCTGCGTGGTGTTTCCACCATCAATGGCGACGACCAGCCCCTGATTGTGGTGGATGACCAGATTTTCGATACCCCCGAAGACTTTGATGCAGCCAATGCTGATGAAGAGAAATATGCCTCTCTGCTCTCAGTGAACGTGGAGGATATCGCCAGCATCACCGTGCTCAAGTCTGCTGCTGCCAAGGCCGTTTGGGGTAGCAAGGGTTCCAACGGTGTGATCAAGATTACCACCAAGCGTGGTGCTCGTGGAAAGACCAAAGTGAACTTCTCCTATAAGTTTTCGGGCACATGGGCTGCCAAAGGGTATGACCTGCTCAATGGTGACGACTATACCATGCTGATGAAGGAGGCGTTCTACAACCCCCAGCAGCAGGGCGACCGCACCTCTACCATCTCAGAGTTGAATTACCGCGGCGACAAGTGGGCTGAGTCGGAAAACTGGAACAACAACACCGACTGGGTGGATCAGGTGCAGCAGTTCGGACAGAAGCACGACTGGTCAGTCAACCTCTCGGGCGGTGGACAGAAAGCACGCTTCCGCATCAGTGCAGGCTACATGCACCAGACGGGTACCATCATCAAGCAGGTGTTTGACCGCTTTACCACCCGCTTGGCGCTCGACTTCAATGTGAGCGATCGCATCCTGTTCACCACCAACTTTGCCTTGACCTATACCAACAACCAGAAGAACTACAAGTACGGAGGCAACGAGTTGATTACCATTGCACAGCGTTTGGCTCCCAATATGTCGGTATATCGTCAGGATCAGTATGGCAACGACACCGATGAGTATTTCATTATGAACCCCAAGGGTCAGGACCCCATGAAATATCCCAAAGGCAACAATCCTACCAATGGAAACTACTCGTCTTATGACTTGGGTGCCGTGCGCGACTTGGGCAATCCCGTAGCCATCGCCAACATGGCTTGGGCCAGGGAGAAGACCTATCGTCTGACCCCTGACTTCAACCTGAAATACGAACTGCTCGGCATCGAGGAAGGTCAGCATCGCCTCACCTTCAACGGCCGTGTGTATTTCGATATCTATGCCAACAGTTCACCCTCTTACCTGCCTGCTGCGCTCAGCACCAATACATGGACGTCTCCAGGCACCTACAATGTGTCAGACAATAAGGAGACCAACCGCTTCAAGGTGAATGGAAGGGTGGACTTGACCTATACCCCGTATTTCGGTAGCGACGACTGGAACGGACAGTTGATGGCACGCTATGAGATGGAGACACAGCGCTACAACGACCAGTATGTGAAGATGCTTCAGCTTCCTACCGGTATCATTGCACCTACAGTGCCTGCCGATTTGACCAGTAAAGATGCTTCACTCTCTTCTTCCACCAGCCGCAGAAATTCGCAGAACGCCCTGTTCTATGGCTTCCTGTCGTACAAGGAGCGTTACTCCTTGAACTTCAACCTGCGTATGGACGGAACCTCTCGTTTGGGCCCGGCCAAGAAATGGCTGTACTCGCCCAGTGTATCTCTGCGCTACAACATCAGCGAGGAACCCTTTATGAAATCATTCGAGAAGTGGCTGTCGCTGTTGAGCCTCCGTGCAGAATGGGGTATCAACTATCGTGAGCCGAACAAGGACTACCTGTTCTACAACATGTACACCACCAACTCCAACTCTTTCCCAGACATGCCTTACGGACAGATCACAAGTTCGATGCCTGTGGCTACCTTGAGTGCCTTGAAGTTGGACGACCTCACGGCAGAGAAGAGCCAGGAGTATAACCTCGGTTTCAACATCGGTTTGCTGAACAATATGTTTGAGGTGGATTTCGACTACTACTATAAGAAGACCACCGACCTTATCATGAATAACTATAACATCCCGTCGATGACCGGCTTCCCCAGCATGAGCATGAAGAACTGCGGTACGCTGGTGAACAAGGGATGGGAGTTGAACCTGAATGCCCGCAACTTCATCCAGAAGGGCAAGTTCTCCATGAGCCTTGGCTTCAACATCGCACAGAACGCCAACGAACTGACCGAGATGGATCAGACCGTGCTTGAAGGCATGAACTCTCCTTGGGATTCGGGTAGCGCATTGGGCAAGTATGTGACCCGCGTCAAGGTGGGCAACGCCCTCGGCTCCATCTACGGCTTCCGCTACAAGGGCGTTTACCAATACTCCTACGAGTACTTGGAGAACATGCGCAAGGATAACGGCTGGAGCGACAGCGAATATGAGCAGTACATCAACCAGCGCCTGTCAGAGGGTGCCACCTTCCCCGTGGTGACTGATGCCAACGGCAAGGTGCTGATGAACCGTCAGACGGGTAAGCCCATGCGCATGAAGTTTGATTATCAGGATGCCAACACCGAGAAGTATGCGTTCCAGGGAGGTGATGCCATCTACGAAGACATCAACCACGACGGTAATATCAACGAGCAGGATATCGTGTATCTCGGCAACTCACAGCCCAAGGTGCAGGGAGGTTTCAACCTCACCTTGAAATACGGCAACTTCAGTGTGAAGGGTCGTTTCGTATATCGCCTTGGCGTGAAGGTGATCAACCAGGCACGTATGAACATCGAAAAGATGAATGACACCTACAACCAGTGTGCCTCTGTGAACTACCGCTGGCGCAAGGATGGCGACGTGACACCCATGCCGCGTGCCATGTATAACACCGCCTACAACTGGTGTGGCTCTGACCGCTATGTGGAGGATGGCTCGTTCCTGAGATTCCAGAACCTGCAGATTTCCTACAACTTCCCCAAGAAGATGATCAAGAGTTTGGGCTTGAACCAGTTGCAGATGTATGTCTCTATGAACAACCTGTATTGCTGGACCAAGTACAGCGGTATCGATCCCGAGTTCTCGGCTTCGATGTATAACCCCGCCTACGACAACAAGACACCACGCTCCAAGGAGTTTACAGCAAGTATTAACATAGGATTCTAAAACATGAAAAGCATGAAAAAGTTTTTTTCAATGATCATAGGCACCATGCTGCTGGCTTCCTGTATGGACATGGAGTTGTTGCCCAACGACAAGACTGTGGAGGAGGACTTCTGGCAGTCGAAGAGTGACGTGTCGCTGATGGTGAATGGCGCTTATAACCAGTTTGCCAAGGCCGATGTAGTGAAGCGCCTGATAATATGGGGTGATTTCCGCTCCGACGAGATGATAGCCACCACGACCGAAATACCTTCCACCAACTCCACCCGTGTGGCGTTGAGCCAGATTGAGGAGGTGGCCATAGAAACCACCAATATGTTTGCAGAGTGGTCTTCACTCTACACGGTCATCAACTACTGCAACATTGTGTTGGAGAAGGCCGGCAATGTGCGCAATATCGACCCCAACTATACCGATGGAGACTATCTGACTGACCGCTCGCAGATGCTGGCGCTACGCGCCCTCTGCTACTTCTATCTGGTAAGGACATTCCGTGATGTGCCCTATACCAATGTGGCTTATCTGAACAGTACCCAGGATATGGTCATCAAGCAGTTGCCCCCTACAGAGGTGTTGCAGTACTGTATCAATGACTTGGAGGAGGCTGCCAAGAACGCTCTTTCCTCGCAGCTCACAGGATGGAAGGCCAAAGGCTACATCACCATTGATGCCATCAACTCCATGCTGGCGGATATCTATCTGTGGAGAGGTTCAGTGACCCACAACGTGTCTGACTATCAGGCAGCCATCACCTATGCCGACAAGGTGATTGATGCAAAGAAAGCGGCTCAGGTAACAATGCCCGGCATGGAAAGCAAACTGCCAAACCTCACTTCGATAGGCAGGGACACCTATGCTGACTTGTTCGGAAATATAGCCAACGAGAACGGCGGTTCAGAGGAAAGCATCTTTGAGTTGCAGTTCAGTGGGGTTAGATACAATGAGGCTGTCAACCAACTTTACAACAAGTATAAAGACAATAACTCTGGTGTGGGCTATCTCTCCAGTTCCAAGAAGATGGGTGCTGCCATCGGTACTGGTCAGGTTGCCAATGACGTGAAGGTCCCCTTTGCCAAGACCAAGGACTATCGCTATTGGAACTCCACCTTTGCTGTGAAGACTGATGTGGTGGATGGCTATCCCATCCGCAAGATGGTGGCACAGGAGAACTATAAGGATTTGAAAGATGCGGTGCCTGACAAGGGCGAGGCCGTGATGGGTAGAACCTATGATGGCTATGCTCAGAACTTTATCATCTATCGCCTGGCAGATGTGATGCTGATGAAGGCAGAGGCCATGGTGGCCATGACTTCTGATGCCGACCTTGAGAATACCGATACCGGTGAGGACGCTGCGGCTGCCAAGAAAGCTGCTCTGCTGCAACTGCAACAGGCTTTCAACCTGGTGTGGGAGGTCAACACCCGCTCGCTCGACGAAAGTGCATGGGCAAGCGACTCTCTCCGCTGGAATGCCTACAAGGACAAGACTAAGATGGAAACATTGGTACTTCAGGAGCGTCAACGCGAACTCTGCTATGAGGGCAAGCGCTGGTTCGACCTGCTGAGATACAACTACCGCCATCAGGAAACTCCCTGTCAGTATCATGTGATGATGGTAGATCAGAACGGACAGTACATGAAGAGCTATGACAACTTCCTGCAGATTATCCAGAGCCGATACACTGAAGGAAATGCCTCTGCACGTACCAACAAGATGAAGGAAGAGCCAAGGCTCTACCTGCCCGTTCCCCACAGGGATATCCTCACGGCACGCGAATGGCTGCATCAGAATCCGATGTACCAAGACGAGTTTTCGGAGTAAATGAAGTTAAATTTCTGACAATAGTTATATTATGAATATAAAGAACAACAAATCATGGCTGCTCGGAACGGCGGTGATGGCACTCGGCTTGGTGAGCTGTAACCCTGAACCCGACGAGTCAAACCGATTCAATTCCGTGAAGCAGACGCTGGGAATGGCTATCGACGAAAGGGAGAATCTTTCTTCGTTCAACTATATCCTACAGCGTTCAGGTATGGATCGTGTGCTCGATGCCTACGAGCAAGTGACCTGCTTTGCACCCACCAACGATGCAATCCAGGCGTATATCGACAGTCTCTATACAGACGAAATGTCTGTAGATGGAGAGAACAATCTGTTGCACAACGGCATGACCTCCAACTCCTTGGAGGGCCTAACCGACAGCCTTTGCAACGACATCGCGCTCTACCACATTGTGGGTTCTCCCATCTCTATGGTAGAACTGCAGGGCACCAAGACCACCATGCTGAAGATGCCTATCTCGGTGGGCAACGATGACAACAGCGGACTGGTGCAAGTCAACGGCAAGGCGCTGATTTACGACAGCGACAAAACCACGGGGGAAATAGAGACCAGCAACGGTTATCTCTATGTGTTGGACAATGTAATCCCCAAGAACTCTATGAGAATGGGTGACCGTTTGGCACGTCTGAAGGATTACACCATCTTTGCGGAGGCTTTGGAAATGACGGGCTTGGCCGACTCTGTGTCGAAGACCTACAAGACCGATGAGACAGGGCAGAACATCCAATACACCATTACCGACTACTATGACAACATGGCCAACAATGCCGAGTGCTATTGGCCCAAGGAGTGTCAGGTGGGCTACACCATCTTCGCCGAGACCGATGCACTGTTCAAGTCCAAGGGCATCAACAGTATTGAGGATTTGATAGAGAAGTGCAAGGAATGGTATGGCAATGCCGACGGATGGTATGACTACCCCCGAGAGAAAGGTATCACCATCTCTACGGGCACCGACTACACCAACCGCTTCAACACCCTCAACATGTTTGTGGCCTACCATATCCTGTATGCCAAGATGGCCAGCGACCAGTTGGTGTATGAGCGCCGTTCGGGTGGTGCCACTCCTCCTGCAGGTTTGCTGTGGAACTACTGCAACGGTGGTGAGCCTTACGACTACTATGAAACTATGCTGCCCCATACCCTGATGAAGATATGGAATCCCAACAGCAAGCCGGGCATCGGCAAGCGCCTCTTCATCAACCGTGCCATCGAGAATAACACGCTGACCGATGAGGTGGGCACAACAGGTTCCGACAGTATGCACGGTCTGATTCAGGATGGTGTGGAGATTGAACGTGAGGACGTGATGGCACTCAACGGCTACATCCATCCCATCAAGGACATCTTGCTCTATGATGCGGTGGTGCCCCGGAAAGTGCTCAATGAGCGTCTGCGTTTCGACCAGTCGGAGTTCCTGCCCGAGTTGATCAACAACGGTTTCCGCTACATGAGTGTCAACGATGTGAAAAACTTGAACGGCGGTGGTCATGGCGACCGTATTGCCTTTCCTCTGAACTTCTTCGACAACGTGGTGTGCTTCTCCGAGAAGACCGTGCTACGCTACAACGTGAAGGGATGGTACCGTGCCTACCAGACCGATGCCTTCCAGGGATGGGACAACTATGATTTGGCCATCAGAATTCCTCCTGTGCCCACGGGACAGTATGAACTTCGTCTGTTCTACTCGCCCATGGCACACGCCGGCATGATGCAGTTCTATCTTGGCACCAGCCCCAACCCGCAGTCGATGACCGCCTTGGGCATTCCTCTTGATGCACGTATCGATGAGGCCGACCCGCTGATTGGATGGGTGGACTTTACCTCGGAAGACGACAGGGGCGTTGCTACCGATGCAGCCATGCGCAACCGTGGCTACATGCGTGGCCCGTACAGCTTCTTCGGAGGTACTGGAGTGACTGCCGGCAACAGTGAGACCACCAACTGCCGTGGTGACGGTGTGGCTACCCTGCGTATGCTGTTGGGTACCCAGACCTATCGCCAGAGTGAGGACCACTGGTTCCGTATCAAGAGCGTGATCGACGACAAGGATGGTAAGTGGCAGCTTGACTTCGTAGAACTGGTACCCAAGGCCTCTATCGTTGACAACACCCAGTATCTGGAAGACTGGTATTAACAGAGTATGAAACGCAAATAATCCCTTTGTATGAAACAAATGAAGAATATAGGAATCACGATGATGGCAGCCCTTGCGCTGGCTGCCACATCATGTTCTGACTTTGACGACTACAACGAAGTCGGGACAAGCACCCTGCCTGCTGCCGATGCCACCCTGTGGGAAAATATCAGTCAGCAGGACAACCTGAGTGATTTCAAGGCATTGCTTGTGAAGACAGGTTATGACAAATTGCTCAATGCACCCAGCTATTACACCGTCTGGGCTCCGCTGAATGGCAGTTACGACGCTGCCAAGTGGATGAATGCCGACAGTGCCACTGCCCGCAAGCAGTTTGTGGAGAACCACTTGTGCCAGTATGGTTTTGGAGCATCGGGCGAAGTCAACAACCGTGTGCTTACAGCCAACGAGAAGAAATACACCTTCACTTCGCAGGGCGGACTTACCTTTGCAGGCATCGAGGTGGAGAAAGCCAACATCCCTGGGTCCAACGGTATGCTGCACCTGTTGAAAAGTCCCGTGCCTTTCTATACCAACCTTTATGAGTATCTCCAGCAGAACAAGGAAACCGACTCGCTGTCCAAGTTCATCGCCA
Organism: uncultured Prevotella sp.; assembly: GCA_945830055.1. GTDB lineage: Bacteria > Bacteroidota > Bacteroidia > Bacteroidales > Bacteroidaceae > Prevotella. Next base: position 69,075 of record CALZXH010000001.1, on the reverse strand, counting down.
AGTACGAGACAAGGATCCTTGACGAGGCAAACTCAGTGAAGGGCCCTATGGAGAACGGTGTGCAGACCTATCTTGACTCGGTGATGATCATCAAGAATGACATGCTTGGAAGATACGGACTCAATGCCAAATTGGACAACGAGGACAGTACCTACACCATGCTGCTGCCCACCAATGAGGCTTGGGACAAGTCGTATGCTCACATCAAAAGCTATTTCAACTTTAATGTGAAGCAGATTGTGGGAGAGGATTTGGGAAACTCGGCTTCGAAGACCAAACCTTCCGACATCATCAAAACCACGACGGCTATCGCTGACCATGCCTATCTCACCGATTCACTGACCCGTCAGTATCTGATCAAGCATTTGGTGTATAGCAACAACAGCACCTACAACAAGTGCTTGGAGAAAACCTCTTTTGCTGCAACCGACTCTTTGTTGAGTACCTATGGTGGCCTCTTCTCACATCCGGGGGATATTCTTGCCCACAAGGTGGCAGAGGTGAATATGAGCAACGGTCAGGGCTGGGTGATTGACAGCATTGCCCTCCGTGCAGACGAGTGGTATAATCCCGTTTGGGCTTCCCGTGCCGTGGCACGTGACGTGAATGTGAAATCCTCGCGTGTGAGTGCCAAAAATATCAATCCCAAGTTTGGTGACTATCCTTCAGGCATCGACTTTTCTATGATTAAAATCAACAATGCAAATGCAGCAAACGGCATGATGGAATTTGTGTTGCCTCCGCTGCTTTCCACCAAATATAGATTCTATGCCGTGGTGGTGCCTGCAGATGCCGATATGGATTGCGACTCCTATGCTCCCGAGGATGTGGATAGCGTGGAGGTGGATGGCGTGAAGGTTTCAACTGCCAAGCCTGCTTACTTCTATGCCACTTTGGCTTACTGTAATGCCAAGGGCGAGATAGCCTACCACTATTTTACCTCAGGTGCAGGCAATACCAGCGTTTCGGCCGATGATGTCACAGCGCTGGCAGGAAAGGATATACCTTTCTCTTCAGGTATGGAGGATACCAAACAGATAGGTGCAACCCAAAAACGATCCTATGGTTTTATTTCTGATTCCACCAGAATTGATACTATTTGTTTGGGTGATTTCACTTTCCCCGTCTCCTATATGGAGCAGATGTATGTGCCGCAGAGAGAGAATCAACTGACATACGCTAATACTTCCAGTATGGCTCTCCCAAATCTGAAACTGAGAACTCCATATACACCTATGGATAAGAATCCATCGAAAACCAAATTCTTGAGGGATATATACACCCCCAACTGGCGTATTGCCAACATCCTGATGGTACCCGTAGAACTTATTGAACAGAGAAATGAGAACTAAAATGAGAAACACAATATTTACCAACCTGCGAAAATCAAGTCTCAGACTTGCTGTTTGCACTCTCGCCATCGTTGCCGCAATGCCGGCCGTGGCACAAAACAAAACGCTGAAAGGTAAAGTGGTGGATCATGCTTCAAAGGCTCCTTTGGCGGGTATCCAGTTGCAGGCTTTGGGCAATCGCAGATATACTGCCATGACCGATGAGGAAGGCAAGTTTATCATCAAGGTGCCCCAGCACACCACTGCCCTGTATGTTCACTCGGATGCCTATATGTCGCAGCAGGTGGCTGTGGCAGGCTATGACTCCACCCGGATGGTTCGCATCGAGATGCTGAGCGACAAGTTCCTGCCCATGTATGGCAAGGGCACCGACATCACCGCCAAGCGTGAGATGACAGTGACACAGACCGCTCCCTCCGTTGATCAGGAGATTGGCAACAAATTAGGAGGCGACGTGCGTACTATCATGCGCTCTGCTGCCCTCAACGACGGTGCCGCCATGTTCATCCGTGGTTATAACTCCATCAACGGCACTTCACAGCCCCTCGTCATTGTGGATGGTGTGGAGATAGACATGCAGCGCAACCGCACGTCACTGCACGACGGCCACTTTAACAACATGCTTTCCAACATCTCTACCGATGATATCGAGAAGGTGACAGTGCTGAAGAACGCCACAGCCCTGTATGGATCGCGCGGTGCCAACGGTGTGATACTGATTGACACCAAGCGCGGCAAGAGCATGGCCACACGCATCGATGCCAACGTGTCTGTGGGTGTGAACTTCGTTCCCAAGAAGTTCACCATGATGGACGCTTCACAGTTCCGCTCCTATGCCACCGAGATGATTGGTACCATGAGTGAGATGGAGAACAGAACAGTGGATTTCCGCTTCCTCGATGACAATCCCAACGGATATTATTACAACATGTACCACAACAACACCAACTGGCAGGATGAGGTATATCACGAAACACTGACCCAGAACTACAGCATCAACGTGCAGGGAGGTGACGATGTGGGTATGTACAACCTCTCCGTGGGCTACATGGATGCCGAGGGAACTTTGAAGAACACCGGCTTTGACCGCATGAACCTGCGCTTCAATACCGACATTGAGGTGTTCCGAAACCTGAATACCAAGTTTGACATTTCTGTGGCACGTACCAACAGCGAGCTCTTCGACAGCGGCTTCCCTGCTGACTTCAGCAAGGGTACCATCACATCACCTGCCAACCTCGCCATGATCAAGTCACCCTTGCTCAGCGTGTATCAGTACAACAAGGTGGTGAACGGATTTACCAGTCTGCTGAGCGACTACGACGACCTCTTCAGTCAGATAGACCCCAAGAATCCTGCCAAGTACTCTTTGGCAAACCCCATGGCCATCTTGGAGAACGGCTATAATGCAGAAGACAACAACAAGAACACCCTGCAGAACACCAACTTCTTGATTCATGTGGCACCTGTCTATACCTTCAAGAAGTATTTCAAGGTGGGACTTGACGTGTCTTATCTGCTCAACAGAAACACACAGCGCTACTATCGTCCTTATGAAGGAGTGCCTCCCTTCTATATTCAGGACCTGAAGACCGTGACTTCTAAGGTGGGTTCGCTCACTGCACAGGAGAACAACTTCGTGGTGAGTGGCTTTGGCAACTTCAACAAGCTGATCAACGAGCACTCCATCAATGCCACGGTGGGTTATCGCTACAACTACTTCTCGTATGACATGAACAGTCTTACCACTGACTACACACGTCCAACGGATGACAAGAACCCCACTTTGGATAAGGCTGGTGCCACCACCGACGGTCTCAATGAGGTTTGGAAATACATCCAGTGGTATGGTACGGTGGATTATAACTACAAGAACCGTTACTTTGCCACCCTCTCGCTGCTTGGTGAAGCCAACAGCCGCTTTGGTGAAGATGCCGACGGATTGAAGATGTTTGGTGTGACCTGGGCACTCTATCCCAGCGTGCAGTTGGGTTGGGTGATGACCAATGAGGCCTGGTTCCCCAAGACTTCTGCCATCAACTACCTGCGCCTGAATGCCGGCTTCGACATGAGTGGCAATGACGATATCAACAACTATGCCGCCCAGACCTTCTACAGTCCTGTGCGCTTCACTTCCGACAAAACTGGTCTGCAACTCACCAACATCGGCAACGATAAGATCAAGTGGGAAACAACCACCAAGTGGAACGTGGGATTGGAAGGACGCTTCTTCAACAACCGTTTGGGCGTGAGCGTGGATTACTACATCCACAAGACCAAGGACCTGCTCACCCTGCAGAGTTTCTCTTCTCCCGTATCGGGCATCAACAGGTACTGGTGCAACGGAGGAGAACTGAAGAACACCGGTTATGAGGTGGCCTTCACTGCCAAGCCCGTGGTGACGAGAGACTGGAACGTGGAGATAGGTGCCAGCGTGGGACACTATAAGAACAAGATTACCAAGTTGCCCGACGGCTCATTCGAGACCAGCCTGTATGGCGCCAACCTGCTCACTTCTGAGGGCAATGCCATGGGCCTGTTCTACGGTTATCAGACTGCCGGCGTGTTTGCCTCCGATGCAGAGGCCAAGGCCGCAGGCAACGGCAACTACCTGTATATGACCGATGAGACAGGTGAACCCCAGTACTTCAAGGCCGGTGACGTGCACTTTGTGGATCGTGACGGCAACGGAAGAATCGACGACGCAGACCGCACCGTGATTGGCGACCCCAACCCCGATATCTATGGTAACATCTTCGGTTCTGTCAACTGGAAGAACCTTACCTTGAGCTTCGGCATCAACTACAGCCTCGGCAACGATGTCTATAACTATCAGCGCAGCATCCTCAACTCAGGCAGCACCTTATACAACCAGCAGGTGGCCGAGGTGAACCGCTGGCGCTATGAAGGTCAGCAGACCGACATGCCTCGTGCCGTGTATGGCGACCCCATGAACAACAACCGCTTCAGCGACCGATGGATAGAAGACGGCAGTTATATCCGCCTGAAGAGCCTCACGCTGTCGTATCGTGTGCCGGTGCCCGGCTCATGGACATGGTTGCAGGGTCTTACCGTTTGGGCAGAAGCAGGCAATCTGATTACCCTGACCAAATACACGGGTCTGGATCCTGAGTTCAGCGTGGGCAACAGCGCCTACTATCAAGGCATCGACACAGGTACCTTGGCACAGGGTCGCACCCTTACCTGTGGTCTGAAAATCAATCTCTAATCTGAAAAATCCAAAGGATATGAAAAAAATAATCATAGCATTAGTAGCCGTTTTGGGGATGGGCACACTTTACAGTTGCTCTGACATGCTTGATACCGACAGTGACCGTCTGGTCATTGACCCGGGTATGGGCGAGAAGACCGACTCCATGTATTATGCCATGGGCATTCTCAAGGCTTTGCAGGATGTGACCGACCAGTACTATCTGCAGGGCGAGATGAGAGGTGACCTGGTTGATGTGGTGCCCGGAATCACCGACAAGAACCTGCGGGCATTGGCCAACTTCTCTGCCTCTACAGACTGCAGGTATGACAGTGCCTATCTCTACTATCGCATCATCAACAACTGCAACTATTACATCGCCCACCGTGACACCACCCTGTTCACGGGTGCCGATAAGGTGGTGATGCCCGAGTATGTGGCCATCAAGGCCATCCGTGCGTGGACCTACATGCAGTTGGCACGCAACTACGGCAGCGTGCCCTTCGTGTTGGAACCGCTGACCAAGATAAGCCAGATAGAAGAGGGCCAGTTTGAAAACAAGAACATGGACCAGATAGCTGCCGCCTTGCTGCCCGATTTGGAGCAATACACGGGCTATCATGTGCCTGTCTGGGGAACTTCTGACGACAAGAACAAGATTTCGGGAATGACCCCCACCAAGCTCTTCATGCCCGTGGATTTGGTGATGGCCGACCTCTATCTGGAAACCAACCAGTATGACAAAGCCATCAGACACTACGTGACCTATCTCACGGAAGTGGCATCGGCAGATGAGATTCAGGTTGGAGAATACAGCAGCGCAATGGCTTCAGACAGGAGCAGGGTGCTTGATTTTGACCCATCGCAACTGCCTAATGGTGCGATGATTTCTGGAACGTTTGGCGATTCTTATACAAAACTGTTCGAAGGCGTGCAGGATAAAGGCTGTATCACGGCAGTGAATTTCCCTGCCAACAGCGAGTCGGGCAGCACCTCACAGTTGCCCAAGTTCTACGGTTACGACTACTACGGACAGAACAGCAAGTTAGACGATGTGCAGATTGTGATGTCTGCATCGTACAAGGAACTGATTGATACCACGTGCTTCTATTTCTTGGTGGCAAATGGTAGTAAGTATGAGCCCCAGGTGCGCAACATGGGTGATGCCCGTACACGTTCGCTCTGCAGCAGGGAGAAAGACGAAGACACCGGCAGGGAGCAGATATGGATAAGCAAGTTGAAAAACCCCATGCTCTATCTCTATCGTCCGCCTATGGTGTGGTTGAGATTGGCCGAGGCATTCAACCGTGCGGGCTATCCCGATGTGGCTTTTGCCATTCTGAAGGATGGTATCTTTGAAGAGATGCTCGCTGCTTCGTACATGACTCCCGAGGGTGTCAATGCCTTGGAAAATGTATATGGTATGCTGAACGGAAAGAATCTGAAGCGCTTCAGCAAGTACACCGCCACTGGTGTGCATGCCCGTGGAGGCAGTTTCGTTGTAAACTTCGACCAGAATGGTAACTTCGTGAAGGACAGTTCCACTACCTTGTACCAGATGGATACTGTGGTGGCCATGAAGCTGGATTATTTGGTGAAAGAGCATCAGTTGAACATCAACCGCCTTGCTCCCACCAAGCAAGACACCATCAATGCCATCGAAGACCTTATCGTGGATGAAATGGCATTGGAGGCTGCCTTCGAGGGAACACGCTACTATGACCTGATGCGTGTGGCAAACCATAAGAATGCAGACAATCCCTACACAGCCAACTTTGGTAGCCTTTGGCTGAAGAAGAAACTGGCTTACAAGAATCCTGTGGTGGATCTCTCTGTGAAAGAAAACTGGTTCTTGCCCTTCAAATAATAGGGGAAAGAGACAATGGAACAAATACCCCTTCCTCTTCAACATGATGGAGGAAGGGGTATTTTAGTTTCCTAACCTCGTGGTTACCCCATCCCGAATAGCAGTAGGGAGAAAAACCAAGTCAAAACAACTAAGGATAAAGCATTGTAAACTATGAACTATAAGAGGATGAGAGGATATGTATTGGGGGCTTCGCTTGCCCTTGTCATGAGCGTAGCTGCCCAGACGAAAAAAGTGATGACAGTCAATGTGTCTGACGACGGCAAGGCTACCATGCAGGTGTTTATACCCGAAAACGCCACGGGGAGGGCCATTGTGGGTTGCCCCGGTGGCGGCTACTCACACCTGTCGATGCAGAACGAGGGAACCTATTGGGCGCCCTTTTTCAATGAACTGGGTATTACCTATGGAGTGCTGACTTACAGAATGCCCAAGGGAGACCGCTCCCTACCTATGTCTGACGCACAGAATGCCATCAAGATGATGCGCGACTCTGCCAAGGTATGGAATGTCAATCCCAATGATGTGGGTATCATGGGCTTCTCAGCTGGAGGGCATCTTGCTTCTACCACCGCCACCCATGCTCCCTTTCCGGCAAGACCTGATTTCCAGATACTGTTCTATCCCGTGATATCCATGGAAGAGAAACTCACCCACAAGGGTTCGGTGGTCAATTTCCTTGGTGAGGGAAGGGGAGACGCCCGTCTGATAAAGGAGTTCAGCAACGACAAGCAGGTGCGCACTCATCAGACCCCACCAGCCCTGTTGCTGTTGGCTGCCGACGACAAAGCTGTGCCGCCCCTTACCAATGCCATCCCTTATTATACTGCCATGTGTAAGGCAGGAGTGCCTGTGGCGATGCATATCTACCCCTCGGGCGGGCATGGCTTCGGCTACCGTACCACCTTTGTCTGGCATGAGCAGATGCTCGACGAACTCAAGGCTTGGTTGAAGAACCTGAAGATGCCCCGGAAAGAGGCGCTGAAAGTGGCATGTATAGGCAACAGTATCACCGATGGGTTCGGTATGGACATGGCTGACGTGAACGCCTATCCGGCACAACTGCAACGGATGTTGGGGGGCGGCTATAAGGTACGTAACTTCGGACGCAGCGGAAGAACGATGCTCAACAAAGGTAACCAGCCGTATATGAAGGAGCGGGCATGGACAGAAGCCAAGGCGTACAATCCTGATATCGCCGTCATTATGTTGGGCACCAATGATACTAAAAACATCAACTGGGACAACTATGGAAGCGAGTTTTCCACCGACATGCAGCAGATGATTGACGAGTTGAAGGCGTTGCCCTCACAACCCACTGTAATGCTATGCACACCCATCAGGTCGTATAAGACCGAGGTGTCCAAGAACTGGCAGATACGTGACTCTGTAATGACCAACGAAATCATCCCCATCATCAGAAAACTGGCGAAGAAAAACAAGCTTCAGCTCATTGACCTGAATCCAGTGGTACAGATGAACAAGGAGGAGATGATGGCCGACGGTGTGCATCCCACTCCTAAAGGAGCATCCAAGATGGCAAAGACAGTAGCTGATTGCATCACTTCACGCAAATAATAAAGCACGAAATATTGCTTAAATGTCGCCTTAAATGGTATAAAATGTTAAATATAGGGTTTCTTTTGCGTTTATTGTCCAAAATATTTGGACAGTAAGCACAAGAGTGTTAACTTTGCATTGACAACTAGTAATTTTAATCTATATTTATCATTTTCCTAAGAAAGCAAACCATTCGTGAGAATCGTTTGCTTTTTGATTTTATTATTGTTTGCTGTTGGAAGTGATAATGTCTTAAACCCAAATCGGTCATTAGCGTTATGATGATAACATCTTGTGTTTTTGCGCAGAACAGTCTAATGACCGATTTGGGTTAAAAGTTGTTCTATTGTGCCATGGATAAATGAAAAAATATTACCTTTGCATAAACCGGCTTGTTCACGTCGGGTAATAGGTGTAGTAATATGAGAACAAAGGCATGGATATTGACTGCTGTGATGTGGTGTCTGTCGCTGATGGTGACAGCGCAGAACTATGCTGCTCTGTGGAAACAGGTGCAGACAGCTGATGAAAATGACCAGTCACGCTCGCAACTTCAGTGGCTCGAAAAAATAACCACGAAAGCTGTACGTGAGAAATGCTATAACCATCTTGTTAAGGCCCGGCTGATGAGTGCCAATATAGAAGTATGCCTTTCGCCCGATTCGCTCGTCCCCGTGGTGGAAAGGCTGGAGCAAGAGTTCCCGATGATAGCTGATAGCGTGACTCAGAGTCTCTATGCCGCCACCCTATACAGGCTCTTCCTGAATGCGGATACAGGTAAGATTGTGAATGCCCGTGCCAAGTCTGCCTATTACAGGAAATGTGCCATGAAGCCCCTTCGTCTGCTGTTTGCTGCCAAGGATAAAGACTATGCGCCGTTGGTGGAGAGCGGTGAACATGCCTACATCTTCAATAATGACATGCTCTCGGTGGTAGGGCGCAGTGTGGAGGACTACGAGACGCTGATGTACTACTACAATCGTGTGGGCAACGATCGTGCCGCTTGTCTCGCCGCCTTGGACTATGTGAAGCAAAAGGGGAAAGCCAAGGCTGGGCGCTTACTGAAAAAATCGTATTACCGTGTGATGCTCGACTCGCTCATTGCCGTGTGCGGTCATCTGGATGTGGCAGGAGAGGTGGCAGTGGAGCGCTACCGCTATATGGAGCAGTGTACCGACGTAACCTTGGAAGACAAGATCAACTACATCCATTATGCCCTGGACCGTTGGGGCGGATGGCAACGGATGGGGGAACTTCGCAATGCGGAAAAAGACCTTACCGCCCCTCTGTTCAGTTTGTGCCTGTCGGGTGACGTGCTCCGTCCTCATACAAGGCAAAAGGTCTCTTTGGAACGCCTGCGCAACTTGTCACAACTGTCTTTCCGTTTCTATCAGGTTGAGGCAGACGGTACTACCCCTCTTGCCGTGGAAACAGCCAAGGACATGGAACAGCTCAAGCCGCTGCTCACTCCGTTGCCGCAACATACTTTACACAAATCATTCGTACCGGGTGCCCCGTGGAAGATGGCCAAGGACAGCATCCTGTTGCCCGACCTGCCTGTGGGCGTGTATATGATGGAAGTGTCTTCTGTGCCGCAGACCGAGGTGTGGCGTACCCTGTTGTATGTTTCCAACGTGTATGTGTTGCAGCAGTCGCTGCCCTATAACCGCATGAACTACTATGTGATGAACGCCACTACGGGCGAACCCCTGGCATATGCCAAGCTGAACCTCTATCTCCGTGGCAACAACGCCGCCATGGTACAACTTGCCTGTGACGCACAGGGAGAGGCATCGTATATCATGGGTGCTGCCACTCCTGACTCTGTCTATGCCTATACGGAAGAAGACAAGGCCATGCCCAAGTCTGCACTCTATGCAAGCCGCTTCCAGTACAACGACCGAAGCAACGAAACGGGCAGGCGTACTTACCTTTATACAGACAGGGCAGTATATCGTCCCGGACAGACGGTGAGGGTTGCCGTGATGGCGGTGGATACGAAAGGCAGACAGTACAAAACAGCCGCAGGAGAGACGGTGACCATCCGACTCCGTGACGCCCGTGGGAAGCAGGCTGGCTCCTGCACCGTAATTACTGATGAGTATGGCAAGGCCTCTGCTGATTTTGTGCTGGCAGACGATGCTGCCACAGGCACCTACAGGCTGATGACCGACAAGGTATTGCAGACCATTGAGGTGGCGGCATACAAGCGACCAGCCTTTCAGGTGACCTTCCCCGAAATCAACACGGCTTATCATGAGGGTGACACTTTGGTGGTGCGCGGCAAAGCCACCACCTATACGGGACTGCCCGTGCAGGGTGCCAAGGTGTGCATCGGCGTGAGGCGTGAGCATGCTTTCCCATATCGCTATTCCTCGGGCTATTTTCCTGGTGGATATGCTGGCAACGGAGAACTGCTGAGACAGGACACGGTGGTAACGGGAAACGACGGCAGTTTTGAGGTGATAGTGCCCCTTGTGGTGCCTGAGGACGAACAGGACTTGGAATCCCGCAGGCAGAACTATCGCTTTGTGGCAAGAGCGGCGGTGACCGACCTTGCTGGCGAGACCCATGAAGGAGAACTCAGTGTGTTGCTGAACCGAAAACCGGTACAGATGAGCTGCAACCTGTCCGGGAAGATGCTGGCAGAAGAGGCTGACAGTCTCAGGTTCTACGTAAAAAACGCATCAGGCAGAGAAATAGACGTACCTGTATCTTTTTATATGGATGATTCCACCGCTGTGAAAACCATTCGCAGTATGCAGTGGTACAGGTGGAACAAGACTCTCGCTTCGGGTAGGCATACCTTGGTGGCAATGGCAGAGGGAGATACCCTGCGCCATGAGTTTGTGGTGTTCTCTCGCGATGATGAGGTTCCTCCCGTTGATTGCGACGAGTGGTTCTACCAGTCAGCGGAGTCTTTCCGCTCGGCAAACGACACTGTAACCATCCAGGCAGGAGGCAGCGCAGCTGATCTGTTTATCCACTATGCCGTAATAGCGTGTGACAAGGTACTGGAGAAAGGGATGGTGAAGAAATCCAATGCGCTGATAAACAGGAAGTTTACATATAAGGAATCCTACGGTGATGCATTGCTCGTTACCTTTGCCTGGGTGAAGGACGGCAAGGCGCACACACATAAATTCTATGTCAAACGTCCTGCGACCGACACCGGATTGCAGATGAAATGGAGTACCTTCAGGGACAAACTGACGCCCGGACAGAAAGAAACATGGCAGCTGCAGGTACTCATGCTCGATGGAAGTCCGGCTAAAGCACAGCTGATGGCAACCCTCTATGACCGGTCGCTGGACATGTTCCGCAGTCACCGCTGGAACTCCCGTATCACATCATCCTCTCTGTCGCTACCCTATCTCGTACTCAATGGAGTGTCAACGCACAGTGTATGGGGCACAGGTATCCAGTCGTGGAAACCCATGAAATTCCGTAATTTGGATTTGAGCCGTATCAGTCCGTCGGTATATGAATTGCTGTGGTGCCTGCAAGGTGACGGAAGTTTCCTGAGGTTGCAGGACTTGTCATTTCAGACTACGGGCAAGACGGCAAGCCCCTTGATGAAAGTCATGGCACGGACTTCTGCTACCGCACTTGGGAATGTGGCGCAGGAAGAGAGCATATCAGGGGAGGCAGTGGCTTTGTTGGCGGAGGATGATATAGATAACAATGCCGAATCAGCGTCTTCCGGTTATCCGATACGTAAGAACCTTCAGGAAACAGCATTCTTCTATCCCTCTCTGCATACTGACGGAGAAGGCAATGTAACCCTGCAGTTCACCCTGCCAGAGAGTGTGACAACGTGGAAGTTCATGGGACTGGCTCACACGCAGGATGCCTATTGCGGACAGATTGTAGCTGAGGTGGAAGCTGTCAAACCGGTGATGGTGCAGCCGCAGATGCCGCGTTTTGTCAGAGAGGGTGACCAACTGGCATTGTCTGCACTTGTCTTTAACCAAGGAGAGCATGAGGTGAGCGGTCATGCGGTTATGGAACTGATACATCCCGAGACAGACAAGGTAGTATCGAGGCAACGCATTTCCTATACGGTTCCCGGTGGCAGTTCACGTGCGGTTACCTTTGTGCAACCCATACGGATGGAGGCCGCCGTGTATATCTGTCGTGTCACTGTGAACGGAAAGGGCTACAGCGATGGCGAACAGCACTATCTTCCTGTGCTACCCTGTACGGAACCCGTAGTGGTGACCCGTCCTTTCAGTCAGAACGGTCCCTCTACTCATACCATCGACATCCGTAAGATGTTCCCTGCCGACGCCACCCACCGCAGTCTTGCGGTGGAATATACCCATCATCCGGCGTGGATGGTGATACAGGCGTTGCCTGCCAAGGAGACAACAGCCTATGAGGATGCCATCGAGACAGCAACAGCACTGTATTCGCTTGCCATGGCCAGCCATATAGCCAATGGCAGTGAACAGGTAAGGAAAGCCATCATGCAGTGGCAGCAAGAACCGCAACAGAACGAGCAGATACGCCGGCTGGCGTGGCTCATAGATGCCAACAGGACGAGGCAGACAATGGAAACGCTGACTGGGCATCTCCGCTCCTTGCAGCAAGGCAATGGTTCTATCGCCTGGTGCAAGGGCATGAACGGGAATGAGTATGTTACTGCCGAAGTGGCGTTGCTGTTAGGCAGGTTACGGCACATGGCGGGCAAGGAATCTATGGACAACTCACTGGACCAGCTGTGGAAAAGAAGTGTGGCGTATCTTGATGCAGAGATGCATCGTATGGTGCTCAGGATGAAAGATGACGAGAAACATGCCAGAGTACAGCAGTTGCCCGGTGCCACCGCACTGAAGTGGATGTACATCCATGCCATTGCCCCCGGACTTGCTACGGCATCGGTAAAGGAGGATATACGGTATCTGCTGCCTTTGCTGAAGAAGGAAATCAAGTCACAGACCCTCTACGATAAGGCAATGAGTGCCCTGATACTCCATGCTGCGGGTGAGACGGAAAGGGCAGGAGAGTATGTGAAGAGTCTTAAGGAATACACCGTATATCAAGAGGAAATGGGACGCTACTATGACACGCCGAGAGCTCCCTACAGCTGGTGTGACTACCGCATACCTACTCAGACGGCAGCCATAGAGGCAATCGCAACCCTGACACCGGGCGATACCCTTACCTTGCAGCAGATGCAACGCTGGCTGCTGCAAGAGAAACGTACCCAGCAGTGGAGCACACCGGTGAATACGGTGAATGCCATCCATGCTTTCCTTCAGGGTAATGCCCAGGTATTACAGCCTGGCAAACCGGCAGAACTGAAGTTAGACGGAAAACCATTGGAACTGTCGGCCCCCACTGCCTTCCTGGGGTATGTGAAAACCGAGACGGCAGCCCCCTCAGGAAAGCAACTGCAAGTGAAAAAGTATTCTCAAGGCGTATCGTGGGGAGCGGTATATGCTTCCTATACCTTGCCTGCATCGCAGATAGAAAGGACAGAGGGGGACATCACCGTGAAGCGTGAGGTGGTGTCGGGCAGGAATCTTAAGGCTGGCGACAGGGTGGTGGTGCGTATCACTCTGCAGAGCAAGCGTGACCTTGACTTCGTGAGTATCGAAGACCGTCGTGCCGCCTGTCTGGAACCCGTTATCCAGCTGAGCGGATACCGTGCGGGCTGCTATGTATCGGTGAACGACCGCGTGACGACCTACCGCATAGACCATCTGCGCAAGGGAACCCGTGTGATAGAAACGGAATACTATATTGACCGTAGCGGCAAGTATGACACGGGTACCTGTACTGCTACCTGTACCTATGCTCCGGCATACAGAGGTACAGAAGGCATTCTCACCTTGAACGTGGCTGGCGCTGAAACGCATGACGACAAATAGTGAACAGAAAGAAGAAACGGAGATAAACCTGTAGTAAACCATATAAGAAGAACTCATGAAAAATTGGACAATCACCCATATACTGAAACAGTGCAGCGCCGGTTGCCTGACGATGCTGCTGGCTTTCTTGCCTGCCGATGCCAAGGCGCAAAGGCTGACCATTGTCAAGGGAGAAGTGGATTGTGGAAAAACGGGATATGAAGTGCCTGTGACTGCCACTTTTGAACTGAAGAACAAGGGAGGCAGGAAACTGTTTATCCATAAGGTACATACCGATTGTGGCTGTACCGACGTGAAATATCCTACCAATGGCATAGACGGTGGAGACAATTTTACCGTTACCCTTACCTATGATGCGCGTCAGTTGGGGCATTTCAATAAGACGGTGGGCTTATATACCAACGCCTCGGACGAACCTGTGTACCTCAGAATGAAAGGTGTAGTGCTGGCAGACTATGTGGATTATTCCAAGAGCTATCCCTATACAGTGGGAAACCTGTGTGTGGATAGGCTTGACCTGGAGTTTGAGAATGTGAACAAAGGCGAGCATCCCACCCAGGAGATACGCATGGTGAACAACGGTACCACCGTGTTGTCGCCCAACATGATGCACCTGCCCAACTACCTCAGTGCCGTGATGCAGCCTGAGAACCTGGCACCCGGGAAGACAGGAAAAATGGTGGTGACCCTGCTGTCAGAGAAGCTGCGCGACTACGGACTGACACAGACCTCGCTGCATCTTGCCAACAATCCGGGTGACAAGGTGAGTGCCGACAATGAGGTGACGGCTTCAGCGGTGCTGCTGCCCGACCTGTCCTCTTACCAGGGAATGCAGAAACAGTCTGCACCCCACATGGAGCTCACGGCCGAACAGCTTGACATCGTGTTTGGCAAGAAAACGAAGAAGAAAGGGGATATCACTATCACCAATACAGGACGTACCGACCTGAAAATCTCTTCACTGCAACTTTTTACCGCTGGATTGCGGGTGGAACTGTCGAAGAGCGTGCTGCCACCTGGAGGGACTGCAAAGCTGAGGGTTACCGCAGTGCGTGATGAACTGGCAAAAGTGCGCACCAAACCTCGTGTACTGATGATTACCAATGACCCCGACAAACCACATGTAACGATAACTGTAAATGCCAAATAATATGGAACATCCAGAGAATAGCGAAGCATACAAGGGACTTACTGTCAACGACGGTGTGGCACAGCCGTCAATAGTCAACCCCTATCTGAAACGACAGCGTGTGAAGCGCCGTGAGTTGTCGCCTGCCGAGATGGTGGAAGGCATCGTCAAGGGGGATGTTACTGTACTGAGCCGTGCCGTGACACTGGTGGAAAGCGTGAATCCCGATCATCAGAGTATGGCACAGGAGGTGATAGAAAAGTGCCTGCCTTATAGCGGCCGTTCGGTGAGAGTGGGCATCAGTGGTGTGCCTGGTGCCGGCAAATCCACCTCCATCGACGAGTTCGGCATCCATGTGTTGCAACAGTACGGAGGCAAATTGGCAGTGCTTGCCATCGATCCCAGCAGTGAGCGCAGCAAAGGAAGTATCCTCGGTGACAAGACCAGAATGGAAAAACTGTCGCAGCATCCTAAGTCGTTCATACGTCCCAGCCCGTCGGCAGGGTCGCTGGGCGGTGTGGCACGCAAGACAAGAGAAAGTATTATCCTGTGTGAAGCTGCCGGTTTTGACAAGATTTTCGTGGAAACAGTGGGTGTGGGACAGAGTGAGACAGCCTGCCACTCCATGGTGGATTTCTTCCTGCTGATACAGGTGGCAGGAACGGGCGATGAACTGCAGGGTATCAAGCGAGGTATCATGGAGATAAGCGACGGCATCGTCATCAACAAGTGTGACGGCGACAATGTGGACAAATGTCATCTGGCGGCCACCAGTCTGAAGAATGCCTTGCACTTCTTTCCGCCCCATGAGAGCGGGTGGACACCGCAGGTACTCTGCTACAGCGGATTCTACGGTATCGGCATCCGTGAGGTGTGGGATATGGTGTACAAGTATATTGACTTCGTGAAGGAAAACGGCTATTTTGAATACCGTCGCAACGAGCAGGCAAAATACTGGATGTACGAAACCATCAATGAGCATCTGCGCAACCACTTCTACAACAACAGTGAGATGCAGCAACGCCTGAAAGCGGCAGAGCAACAGGTACTGACAGGTGCGAAGACCTCGTTCATGGCGGCTGCTGACCTGCTCAACGCCTATTACAAACGAGATGGAGGGGAGAGCATCATTTAATCAGAATGTGTGTATGTTACAGATAGAGATAGACAATGGCAGTGGTTTCTGCTTTGGTGTGACCACTGCCATCAACAAGGCGGAGGAGGAACTGGCAAAGGGAAACATTCTTTATTGTCTGGGCGACATCGTTCACAATGGCATGGAATGTGAGCGGCTACGCAGGATGGGACTGATAACCATCAACCATGAGGAGATGGAACGACTGCACCATGCCAAGGTGTTGCTGAGGGCTCACGGCGAACCGCCGGAAACCTACTGTTTGGCACAGCGTAACAACATAGAAATCATTGATGCCACCTGTCCTGTGGTATTGCAACTGCAGCGGCGTATCAAGCAACAGTGTGACAGAAATCCCGATGCACAGATAGTGATCTTCGGCAAGCCCGGACATGCCGAGGTGCTTGGCCTGGTAGGACAGACCAAGGGCAAGGCTATCGTGCTTGCGCATTTTGAGGACGTGGCACAGCTCGATTTCAGCAGAGATATCTATCTCTATTCTCAGACCACCAAGTCACTTGATGAGTTCCACCGTATCATCGACTACATCCAGCAGCATATCTCGCCCTCGGCGGTATTCCAGAGTTTCGATACCATCTGCCGTCAGGTGGCAAACCGGATGCCTAATGTATCGGCTTTTGCAGGACAGCACGATCTGGTGCTTTTTGTATGCGGCAGAAAGAGCAGCAATGGAAGGGTGCTCTTTGATGAGTGTCTGAGGGTTAATGCCAACAGTCACTTGATAGAAGGTCCTGAAGAGATAGACTCTTCGTGGCTTAAGAATGTTAATACAGTGGGTATTTGTGGGGCAACCAGCACTCCCAAATGGCTGATGGATCAGTGTAGGGATGCCATAGAGCGGATGGAGCAGATTAGGGAAAAATAAAAAACGCAGTTAATAAAAGTTAATGGGGGGGGGGTAACGTGGTAATAGTCAGAGATAAATAGTTACCTTTGCATTCTAAATAGGAAAAAGATGATTAGGCGATAATAAAATTGATAGACTAACTACTGAAACCGTTAAATTAAAGAACTGATGGCAAAATTGGGAGAATATATTAGAGATATAATGTTACAGAAAAATGTGACAGTAAAACAGTTGTCTGAGGCAATTCATTGTGAGCGTTCCAATGTATATGACATATTTCAGCGTGACAATATCGGCAGTGACTTGTTGATGAAGATAAGTATGGTGTTGAATCACAATCTGTTCGAAGATCTCTCAAACCGATGCAACGAGGCGTTGGCACGGCAGTCCGGACTTCCTTTTGACAAATCAGAGTAGCTTGTTGTCAACTTAGCGGCATACGCGTTGTACCTGGTCTAAAAGCCATTGTTGTTGCTGGCTGATGGTCATATTGCTGTTGTCTAAAAGAATGGCATCTTCTGCCTGACGTAACGGTGACACCTCCCTGTGTGAATCTATGTAGTCGCGTTCCTGGACATTCTTCAATATCGTTTCGTAGTCGGCTTCCATTCCTTTTTCCTGCAGCTCCTTGAAGCGTCGTTGTGCTCTTGTTTCTGCTGTCGCCGTGACAAATACTTTCAGTTCGGCATGGGGAAAAACGGTGGTGCCTATATCCCTTCCATCCATTACAATGCCCTTTTGGATGCCCATCTCACGCTGCTGTGCCACCATAGCCTCGCGCACAAAGGGAAGAGCTGCGATGGGACTGACATGCGAAGACACCTCCATGGTGCGTATCTCCCGCTCTACTGCCACGCCGTTGAGGCAGATTTCGGGCAGTCTCGTTTCCTCGTTCATTACAAACGATACGTGTACCTGAGGCATCATGGATTTCAGGGCTTCTGCCTTCACGGTGCCGTCGGTCTCGAACAATTGGTGCTGCAGGGCAAAGAGCGTTACGGCGCGGTACATGGCGCCTGTATCTACGTAGATGTATCCCAATTGGCGGGCCAGTGCCTTTGCCATGGTGCTTTTGCCGCAAGAAGAGTGACCGTCGATGGCTATCACGATTTTTTTCATGTTTCTGTCGGTATTATGATGTAAATGGATTTGGAATCTTCTATAATGTGTAGGAGAGGTTGAACAGCAGCGAGGTGGAAGAAACATGGTACTTGGCATACGACATCTGAAACTTGAAACGTTCCAGTTGGATGCCCCCGCCTACGGACAGACCTGCTCCATGATTGCTGCTGCTGTCATCGTCCTGATTGATTTTCATTTCGTCGGCACGTCGAAAATTGTAGCCTGCAGCCACATAGATGCTGTTGCCCAAAAATAGGTCGGCACCGATGGCAAGGTGGTTGATAAAGTCCTCGTCCCAGGAGTTGAGACGGGTGAGCGTAGCAGAAAAACGCAGGGGAGCTCCCTCCAGTCGTTTGCTGGCTCCTAACTGCAGGTCAAAAGGAATTTTCTCGAAATTGTCGTCATAGGCTTTTACCTGTCCACCCAGGTTCTTCGCCACTGCAGCGACCGACCAATTGCGCTCGGCATCGTAGTAATTCAGTCCAAGGTCGATACCCACGGCCATAGAACTGTAGCCTCCGATAGAAGAAGAGATGATTTTGGCGGTGATACCACCGGCAATCTTGTTGGAGAGCAGATATGTAAAGGTTCCGCCCAGCATTACGTCTTTGGCAGAGAAGTCGCCTATCACCTCGTTCGTTGCGGTGGTCTCCTTGATCTTTCCATAGTCCATGTACATGGCGCAAGCTCCCCAGGTAGCACGTTCACCCCATGCTTTTACAAACGACGCACTTCCGATATTCACTCCTTCCATGTAGGTCATGAAGTTGATGTTAATGCTTTTGTCGGTCACATTGCTGATAAGAGCAGGATTATGGAAAATGACAGATGGATCATCCTCAGTGATGGAGATGTTGTCTCCGCCCAATGCTGCTGCGTGGGCACTTACAGGCAGGCGTAGGAAATTATATGCCGTGCCACTTTCCTGTGCATGTACCACGAAGGAAAGAAGCAAGGAAAGTAGCGTGATGGAGACTTTTTTCATCCGTTTTTATTATTTTGACTACAAAGATACGGCTTTTTTCAAATATCTGATTACTTTTGTAAATGATTTAACGGAAGAATCGTTTTTTGGTCTGTGACGGGAAAATCAACAGAACCTAAGAACATCTTTCTGAAACGACATTGGACAAGGGATGATGGAATTGAAGAAATCACCGAAAGCAGATTTGGAGAGAGGACGGGCACGGCGCTTTTTTATCGCGCTACTGCTTGTGACCGTAGCTCTCTTAGTGCTTGTCCATATCCCTTTGGGCGATGATGAGGACGAGTTCTCGGATGAGGAGATAGAAGAGATAACCGAAGAGCTCGACATGATAGAGGAAGAGAAGAACGAAGATCGAATACCTTTGCTGCCGCTGGAACCCGAAAAGAAACAGGCTCTAAAGGTGGTGGAAACGGAAGACCCGCAGCAGGCACAGAAAGAAGATATATCAGAACCATTGAATACGGGCGACAACAACCTCGATCAGGCGATGGAAACAGATGATACTGAAGATGATATGCCACCCGTAGTGGATACTAATGACAATCCGCTCAATTTCAGAGTGGTACAGGATCTTCCGCAGTTCCCAGGTGGGGCTGTTGCCTTCATGAAATGGCTTACCAGCAATCTCACTTATCCGCCCTTTGCCAAGATGCGTAAGATACAGGGTAAGGTGCTGGTGCAGTTTATTGTGAATACCGACGGGTCAATATCCGACATTAAGGTGGCCAAGTCGCTGGAACCTAACTGCGACAATGAGGCCATGCGTGTGATGCACAAGATGCCCAATTGGAAACCAGGAATACAAAATGACAAACCTTGCAGAACCATGGTGGCTGTGCCCATTGTGTTCAGACTTTAATATGACGGTGGCACCCATTGCCACCATAAACCAATGATAATCATGAAAACATCACAGGAACTTTTGGACATGGTGAATGATTTTATCAGTAACCTGCCTTACGAGAGAGAACCGCAAACCATCTATGACCCCGTCAGATACGTGCTGTCATTAGGCGGCAAGCGCATACGCCCGGTGCTGATGCTGCTGGCATACAATATGTATAAGGACAATCCCGAACATATACTTATGCCTGCCTGCGCTCTGGAAACCTATCATAACTATACGCTACTGCACGATGACCTGATGGACAATGCTGATGTGAGGCGCGGAAAACCCACTGTGCATCGGAAATGGAATGCCAACGCTGCCATTCTCTCGGGAGATACCATGCAGGTACTTGCTTATCAACGATTGGCGCAATGTGATGAAGACAAGCTTCCGGAATTGCTGCATCTGTTCACTGAAACGGCATTGCAGATAGGGGAGGGACAGCAGTATGACATGGAGTTCGAGACACGCGACGATGTGACTGAAGAGGAGTATATAGAAATGATAAGGCTGAAAACCAGCGTGCTGCTGGCTTGTGCTACCAAGATGGGGGCACTGTTGGCTGATGCCTCAAAGCAGGATACACAGCAACTGTATCGCTTTGGTGAATTGGTGGGACTGGCATTCCAACTGCAGGATGACTTGCTGGATGTGTATGGTGACCCCCAAGTCTTTGGCAAGGCGATAGGAGGTGATATCACTTCTAACAAGAAAACCTACATGCTTATCAATGCATTCCTGCATGCCAATGATAAGCAACGTGCGGAACTGACCCATTGGACTACTGTCAATGATTTTGACAGACAAGAGAAAATTGAAGCTGTGACGCGCCTTTATAATGAAATAGGTATCCGTGAACTCTGCGAGAAAAAGATAAATACCTATTTTCAGGAGAGTCTGGAATGTCTGGAAAGCATCCCATTGCCTGCGGAACGCAAGGAAGTGCTTCGGCGCTATGCCCTTGACATGATGAAACGCGAGAAGTAAGGCTCTGTAAAGCCCTTTTGATAGTTATACGGTTTGATGATGATCAATTTTATAGATACACATGCCCATCTGGACGGGGAAGAGTTTGCGCAAGATCTTCCCGAAGTAGTGAAGCGTGCCCGTGAACAGGGAGCAGAGAAGATATTTGTTCCTGCTATTGATGTGGCATCAAGCGAAAGGGCGCTGACACTCGCCTCAGAATACCCTGGAGTGGTATTCCCTATGGTGGGACTACATCCGGAAGAGGTAAAGCCAGACTATCGGGAGATGATTGCCCGACTCAAGGCAATGTATTGTGATGATTTTATCGCTATCGGCGAAGTGGGACTTGATTTCTACTGGAGTCGAGAGTTTGAACAGGCACAGTTGGATGCCTTCAGAATACAGGTGGAATGGGCAGTGGAGATGAAGAAACCGCTGATGATACATTGCAGGAAGGCGCAAAACGAGATGGTGAAACTGTTGCGTGAATATGAGAAAGACCTGGTAGGTGGCGTATTCCACTGTTTTACAGGCAATGAGCAGGAGGCCGAACAACTGCTGTCGTTCCCACGTTTTGTTTTGGGTATAGGGGGAGTACTCACTTTCAAGAAGTCGCCTCTGCCTACGGTGCTGCCGCAGGCAGTGCCCTTGCACCGCATTGTGCTGGAAACGGATGCGCCCTATATGGCACCAGTTCCCAAGCGTGGCACCCGCAATGAAAGCTCCTTCATACCTTATATCATTTCGGTATTGGCGCAGAGTTACGGCGTAACGGAGGAGGAAGTGGCGCAAGTGACCACGCAGACAGCCAATAGGCTTTTCCTGTCATCAGACAGTAAGATTTATGCGGAGTAGCATTGATTAGCTTGTCTCTAAATCTTAATGAAACTTAAAAAATGCCTCTCTCTGTCCAAATCAGAAATAAATATACTACTTTTGCACCGCAATTAAGGAAAACGCAACAAGGAGAGGTGCTCGAGTGGTTGAAGAGGCACGCCTGGAAAGCGTGTAACCGGCAAAACCGGTTCGCAGGTTCGAATCCTGTTCTCTCCGCAGAAATCCTTGTAAATGAAGGAGTCTTGAAGATGCTCGCCAGTAAGGCGAGCATCTTCTTTTAATGTGAGTTCGACGAAATATAAGTGTCTTATCTGCGCAGCGGTGTGATAGATAAAGGTCAACTATATCGGTCTTAATATCGACCGCACATTGTCCGGTCAAGTGATTGACGGAGAATAGTCGCAACCTTATCCGCAGCATTTGTGTGATGTGCGTTTTTTGTGGTGTCGGGCAAACAGAATCATGGCGAGAAGCAGAATGGAGCAGATAGTGCTGAAAACAGGTACTCCTTCTGTCTTGCTGTGATGGATGCTGTTGAGAGGAACGGAGAACCATTCGTGAGGCAACAGATAGTCTATTGTCAGTCCGCATGCCACTGCACCCATGATCACTGAGATGAGATAAAGCCATACGGTTCGTCTGCCCATCACCTTGCCGATGACAATCATGGAGGCGGCATTGACTGCCGGACCTGCCATGAGCAACACCAAGGCAGTGCCGGGAGATAGTCCCTTGAGCATCAAAGCGACGGCGATGGGAATAGAACCGGTGGCGCACAGATACATGGGCATGGCACACACCAGCACCAGCAGCATACTCAGCAAAGGTTTGTCTGTAAACATACTGAAGAATGATGCAGGAACAAATACGGTAATCAGTCCTGCTACCAGCAATCCCACTAACAGCCATTTGCCTATATCGCCCATCATCTCAACAAAGGCGTAGTGCAGGGCCTTGACCAGTTTCTGCCATAAAGTGACAGGTGCTTCTCCATTATCTTCATGGCAACAGCAGCCTCCCTTACAGTCATCATCGTCGCAATGGTCGTCATCACAACAACAGGTGCGGGACTTGGCAGGCTGATGATCGCAGTGGCTCCAAAGGTTGGTGATGGCACCGCCGAAGAGGGCTGTGAACAGAGCTGCTATGGGGCGCAGCAAGGCAAAGGGGAGTCCCATCAACGAATAGGTGGCAATGATGGAATCAATTCCCGTTTGTGGGGTGGCGATGAGAAAGGAAATGGTGGCACCTTTGGAAGCACCCTCCTTATGCAATGACATGGCAGTGGGTATGACACCACATGAGCAGAGTGGTAGTGGAATGCCCAGCAGAGCAGCATTGACCACTGAGCGGAATGTGTTGCCGCCAAGATAACGGTGATACAGTGCCGGTGAGATGAATGCGTGCATCAGTCCTGCCAGCAGAAAGCCCAAAAGGATGTAGGGCGACATTTCGTTGATTAAATCGATAATTTCTTCCATGTTTTCGTGTGGAGAGCCGATGATACTCCCCTTGTTTTTAAAAGTCCTGTAATTGTATGATAACGAGTGCAAAAGTAATACAAATAAAATGCAACTCATTTGCAAAGTTGCATTTTATTTGCTACCTTTGCCAGCCGTAAAAACGATGAGACAATGATGAAAAGATTTGTGTGGTTGGTTTTCTTTCTGGCGATGTTTGCTACGGGAGTGTCAGCTGTACAGGCTCAGAAGAAAGATACTGCCGTGAGCGTATCATCCGAGGTGTTGCCTTCTGCTGATTCGGCAAGCGCAGTTTCCAGGGAGGATGTGACCCAAATGAGTCTGGAAGATGTTGCCAAGACAGTGGGAGAAGGAGAGCCTGAAGATATGCTCACCCAAATAGGATTGCATAATACATTGAAGACCAAGTTTATAGAGGGCAATGTGTGGTTCATGTCGCTGGTGGCTTTGGTGCTGGTTCTGGGCTTGGCATTTTGTATTGAGCGCATCGTTTACCTTACCATGTCAGAGGTGAATGTCAAGAAGTTATTGGCGGATATAGGAAAACTGTTGGCAGAAGACAAGGTGAATGAGGCGCGCCAACTGTGCAGAGACACCCGTGGACCGGTGGCATCCATTTGTTATCAGGGCCTGTTGCGCATCCAGGAGTCCCTCGACAGCATAGAGCGTAGTATCGCCTCCTACGGTTCGGTGCAGGCTGCCAATTTGGACAAGGGCTGTACCTGGATATCATTGTTTATTACCATAGCACCTTCGTTAGGGTTTTTAGGTACAGTGGTGGGTATGGTGATGGCGTTTGATGATATACGTCTGGCTGGCGACATCAATGCCTCCATTGTGGCATCAGGAATGAAGGTGGCGCTCATTACTACCGTTTTCGGTATCATTGCAGCGTTAGTGCTTCAAGTGTTCTATAATTTCATCCTCTCCAAAATAGAGCATCTTACTTCGCAGATGGAAGAGTCTGCCATCTCTTTGATGGATGAGA
Organism: uncultured Prevotella sp.; assembly: GCA_945830055.1. Classification (GTDB taxonomy): domain Bacteria; phylum Bacteroidota; class Bacteroidia; order Bacteroidales; family Bacteroidaceae; genus Prevotella. The sequence goes on along the minus strand of CALZXH010000001.1, from coordinate 44,803 downwards.
TAACCCAATACAAGCAGAACAAACAATGACAGAGGCTGCGGTAGATGTGTTTTTGGTGCTGATATACGTGTTGTTGGCAGCGGTGCTGACAGCAGTGGTAGTAAGCATGGTACATGCCTTCAAAGTACGTGGAGAGGTGGACTCTGCACGCAATGGTGTACCTGCCAAGACCATCATGTGGAGCACAGCGGCCTTTTTTGTCGTTATGCTTGTACTTACCTATGCGTTGGGGGCAACAGATGTGCTGCAGGTTAACGGTAAGGATTACCGGCAAGAGGAATGGCTCAAGGTTACCGACATGTTTATCAACACAGCCATTACACTTGGGGTGGTGGCTGCGGTGCTGATGGTGCTCGGCGTGGGCGGTCTGAACAGAAGATTATTCAAGAGCAAATCCATCGGCAAGCATGAGAAAGTTTAACTTTCGCCGACGTCGCACACCGGCACTTAATACCACAGCCACCGCTGACATCTCATTCATGTTGCTGGTGTTCTTTTTGGTGACCACCTCGCTCGACAGTGAAACGGGGCTGATGAAACGACTTGCCGCTCCTGAAGACAAGGATGCGCAGGAGGTCCAGGTGAAGAAACGTGATGGAATAGAATTGTGTATTGATGCCCGGAATACCCTTTGGTGCGACGGCAAGCCCTCATCGGTACAGCAGTTATCCGCTTTTTTTGAACAGCAGTTGTCTGCCAATCCTCATATGCTTATCAATATCCAGGTGCATCCAGATGCCGATTACGACACCTATTTCCAATTACAGCACACCCTTTCCTGTGTGTATAGACAGGTGCGCGAAAAAGTAGCCCTGCGCCAATTCGGCAAGTCCTTGAAGAAATGTTCGGCAGAGGAAAAACGGTGGGTGATGGAAGCCTGTCCGCAGCGGATAGTGGAAACGGTACAGGATACCGGGAAAGGAGTCGCTCCATGAGTCTTTTTCGTCGCCAGCGACGCATGATGCCAGGACTGAACACCGCCTCCATGCCCGACCTTGTGTTTACTGTACTGTTCTTCTTTATGATAGTGACCCATCTGCATGAAGTGCCGGAACGGGTAAAGTATGATGCTCCTGATGCTGAAGCACTGGACAAACTGCGCAGCAAGTCCTCGGTAGTATATCTGTATGTGGGCATGGCAGTACAGCCAGATGGAAGCACAGCCACCGCCTTTCAGGTGAATGACCGTATGGTGCGACTGCATCAGATTGCCGAGGCGGTGTCTGACGAGCGCAAGGCGATGAGCAGTGAAGACCGTCAGCAGATGGTAGTATGTATTAAGGCCGACTTGCACACCAGGATGGAAACCATCAATGCCGTGAAAGAACAGTTGCGCAAGGCAGGTGCCTTGAAGATACAGTATTCGGCAGATATCAAACGGAAATGAGTCGGGGAAGGAAGGTGAACTTTCGCAGGAAAATGGAATTTGTAATCAGTTTTGATGCTTTTCCTTATAATTTGTTGTGAATATCCTCTTTTTTTGATAACTTTGCAAAACAACTTTGCGAAATAACTTACCACAATATAACTGATATGGCATCTCAAAAACTTGACAAGTTAGACAAACAGATTCTGAAACTGATAGCAGATGACGCTCGTATTCCATTCCTTGAGGTGGCGAGAGCATGCAATGTGAGTGGAGCCGCCATTCACCAGAGAATACAGAAGTTGTCCAATTGTGGCATACTCAAAGGTTCAAAGTTTGTAATCGACCCAGAGAAGATTGGCTATGAGACGTGTGCCTATATTGGATTGAACCTGAAAAATCCCGAGAAATTTGATCTGGTGGTTGAGGAACTCAAGAATATTCCGGAGGTGGTGGAGTGCCATTATACCACAGGAGATTTCGATTTGTTCATTAAAATCTATGCCGTGAACAACCATCATCTGCTCAATATCATTCACGACAAGTTGCAACCCTTGGGTCTGTCGCGCAGCGAAACTATTATCTCCTTCAATTCGGCTATCAATCGTCAGTTGTCCATTGCCGGCATTCCAGTGTCTGACGAGGATGATAGTGAGGATTGATTTCTCTTGATGCGTCTTTTCACTTCACGCTTGCGCCGTATGCTCTGCACGCGGCGCAATATGTTTTTATGTGCTGTTGCCATCTGGAAGCGGTAAACCCCGCATGCCAGCACCAGATAGGCTACCAGTTGTATCCACAGGGCAATACATTCCGTACTGATATCGTTCACGGTGGCTCCCATGGTATTAGCCCTCACAAAGGCACGTATGGCAAAAGTGGAGGGAAAGAGTGTAGCCACTGACTGCCAGAACCAAGGGATATTGCTTTGTGGCCATGATATGCCAGACACGAAGAGCAGGGGTACCGACATGAACACCACCAGCAGCAACACGTTTTCGCGGTAACGGATGAGGCACGATACGGTGATGCCAAAGAATATGCAGGCTGGAATGTAGGGCAATAGGATGGCACACAGCTCGCGCCAGCCGGCAAGGTTGACAAAATGGAAAAAGCGCGGTACCAAAAGTAACAGGTAGGCCGCCAGCACCACATAAATCATATAGTAGCACAGTGCTTTGCCTGCCAGCAGGACGGTTATGCCGTAACCCTTTCGCCGGTAAGGGATAAGATAACCGTAGTTGTTGCGTTCGCGTGCTGTTCCTGCCGCCAGTCCGATACCCAGAACCATTGTCTGCTGCAATATCAGTATCAGCACCCCGGGCAAGATGAAGTTGCCATAGCCGCCGGTGGGGTTGAACATGTCCACCTCCTGTATCTTCAGTGGAGTTGCCGTCAACTCGTCTTCGTGGCGTGTGCTTTTTTTGGCAGCTGCCACAATCAATCGGCTGTTTGTCTGCTGTGCCACTGCCGTCGCTGTTTGGAATACCGCCTTGTAGTACAGCATCAGTCCCATGTCGCAATACACGTGTACCGTGGCTTGCCTATGTTGGCGTAGTCTTTCTTCAAAGTCGCTTGGGATGTAGTAAATGCCTTTCACCTTCTGTCGGTTCATCAGAAGTCTTGCCTGTTCCATATCGGTGGCATGACTTGCCACGCTCACGTCGGCAGAGGCATCGCACAGGCGTATGAACTCGCGCGAAGTGTGACTGTTGCAGTGATCTACCACCGCCACGGGTACCTCCCTGACCACTTCGTTGTTGTATATCCAGGAGTACAGCAGAGGGTAGAGCAGGGGCACCAGTACAAAGAAAATGAGCACACCCTGGTCTTTGGAGATGTTTTTCATCTCCTCTGTCCATATGTCGCAGACATGTCGGATATATTTCACAGTCGTGTTCATATTGTTTTTGGGTGTGTTATGGCAGGTACTTGTACTCCAGCATGGAACGCTTCAGCAAGGGTAAGGTGATAAAAGGCAGCAGGGCAAATGCCAGCAGAGCAGTGAAGTGATACCACACGCTGAGTAATGAATAATCGTTGAAAACAGTGGCTTGGTAGAGCATGAAATAATGCCTCAGCGGAAAAAGCCATGACAAGCCTTGTAGGGCGCTGTCCATGGCTGATACGGGAAATGCGGAGCCCACCATGGAGAAGCTGAGCACACCCCACAGCGAACAAACGCTCATGCTCATGCGCATGGAAGGCATGATGGAAAACATGAAGATTCCGAATCCCTGTGCAGCCACAACGGCCAAAGCACCAAGCAGCAGGATGTGGAAGATGCCTCCCGGACAAGGGAAGTGCAGGATGCCGAATATATACACCATGTAGGAATACATTACGCTCATGAATACCAGTGTCTGGGGTAGTATCTTCCCCGTCAAAGCCATGCCCATGTTACCGTTGGCTGTATGCAACCATGCCTTGCTCTCGCCGAATTTCAGTTCGGTGCCGATGGAGTAGGGTGTGATGAGGAAGATGAACAGCATAAATACTCCCGGTATCAGCATGGTGGACAGGTAGATGTTGTAATTGGTCCAGGGATTGGATATCTGGTGCAGGTCAATAACGATAGGTTGCAGATATGCTTGCGCCTGTTTGTCGGTGGCTCCTTTGGCGGTAAGCACGCTCTTGCCCACAGCAGCTGCTCCGAGTGTGGAGATAGTCTTGAGGTCACGGAAGAGCAACGATCCTCCTGTGAGACAGGTCATACTGTAGTAAAAGGACACCTGCGGTTGGCGAGAGGCAAGTAGCTTTTCGGTGGTTCCTTTCGGGAAATAGAGAAAGGCATAAATCTCGTTTTGCTGCATCGCCTTGCGTGCCTGTTCCACGCTGTTGTAGTGCCCCGTTACTTGGGATGACTGGAAACCGTCGAGCATCCGGGTGAGTTTGCGTGTGGTGGATGTGTTGTCAAGATCCACCACGCCAACAGGCATATCGGTAGGCTGACCGTCACCCATCAGTGTGGTAAAGAACACCATCACAATCAGTGGAAACCCTATCATGCAGAATCCGTATATAGGGTTTTTGAGCAGTCGGCGCACCTCGCGTCGTATCAGAGCCTTCAGCGTTCTCATTTCTTCAGTACCAGCGACATCCCAGGGCGCAGGCCATCGATTCTTTTCGTGGGTCGTGCTTTAACCTCAAAAGTCTTCAGGTCATATTGTCCGTTTGCCTTGGTGGCTTTCCATACTGCGTAACTGCCCTGATCCTTGATGGCATACACCTTCATCTCTATCTCCTTGTTAAAGGCCGGTAGATAGGCCTTCAGCACATCGCCGGTCTTCATGCCGTTGAGTTGATCTTCGCGGATGTTGAAGGTTCCCCACATCTCATCAAGCACCGAGATGTTCATGATGGGTGAGCCTGTACCCACCAGTTCTCCCACCTTGGGGAAGATTTCACTTACCTCTCCCTCTTTCTGTGCCGTCTGTACGGTCTCATAGATGTAAGAGTTTACTTCCTGTACTGCACCCTTGGCCCTGTTCACCTGAGCCTGTGCCGCCATTTTTTCCTCCTGTCGGGCACCGTTACGAGCCATGTCATACTGGCTCTGTGCCGCCTTTACCTGTGCTTCCATAGCCTTGTATTGGGCAAAGGCCTCGTCTCTTTTCTGTTCGCTCATCACCCCCTCTTCATACAGTCTCTGTACGCGCCTGTATGATTTTTCGGCTATCTCTTCGCCTGCCTTTGCCTGTTGTAGCATCTGGTAGGCAGTGGCAATCTGTTCTCTGCGTGCCCCGTTGCGTGCCATCTGTTCCATGGCGCTGGCGGCATCCTCCGCACTCTGTGCCTGTTGCATCTTTGCTTTCACATCCGGGGCGTCTATGATGACAAGGGTGTCTCCTGCCTTCACGTAGTCTCCCTCTTTCACACAGAGTTCCAGTACTCGTCCCGGAACCTTGCTTGATACCCTGTATTCTGTCACTTCCACCTGGCCCTGTATGACCTCCGTCTCGTTTCCGATAGTGAGATAGCCTATCAGTGCCACGATACCCACTACTGCAGTAAAGCAAATCACTGCCAGAAGGATGTTGTTATGTTGTGTTTTTGCTGACATTGTTCTTGTGTTTTCTCGTTTTATTGCAGTATTCCTTTTGCTTTCTTCAGATTAGAGCGGCTCAGCAGCATCTCTATTTCGGCATCTATCTTCTGGGATTGTGCCTGTAGCCATGCAGTCTGGGCCTCCATCACCGTGGTGCTCTGCATCACTCCCTCCCTGAAGCCTATGTTGGCGCATCGCAAGTTTTCTTCAGCCCGCTTGCAACTGGTCTCAGCCAGAGCCAGTCTTTTTGCCGCTTCGTTTACCTTGAAGGTGCTTTGGTTCACCTGCAGATCTACCTTTTCACGCGCGTCGTTCAGTTCCATCTGCGCCATGGCGGTGGCATTCTTCGAGGCCCTCACTTTATAGGTTACGTCACCCCAGTTGAGCACTGGCACACTCACCAGCACGCCGATGTTCCATATGCCGGCAAACTCGCGCTGAAAACCGTTGTACACATTGGGGTTGGTCATCGAGTAAGAGCCTATCAAGGTCACCTTGGGCAGATAGCCTGATTTCGCCAGTCGGGTAGTCTGGCGGCTCATGTCTATGGTGTTTTGCAGTATTCTCAGTTCTGGACGCATGATGCTGTAGTCGGAGTTGTCTTTCCCCTCATCCAAATCAGTGGGTAGGCCCATGATGACATTCTCGCTCTTCTCGTCCTCCAGTAGTATGTTTTCGTTGGCAGGCATCCCACACAGTTGGCAGAGCATCATCCTGGCGAGGGTCAGTCCGTCGTTTACCTGTAGCAGGGTCATCTCCGCCTCGTTCTGTTTTACCTCCACACTCAGTCCCTCCGAGCGTGTAGCCACTCCCTCGGCAATCATCTTCTGCACATCTCCGTTGAGCTTTTTCACCAGGGCGAGATAACTCTCGGCCAACCGCTGCTTGTTTTTCAGCGATACTACCATCCAATAGGCCTGCTCGGTGTCATAGAGTGTATTCTGTCTTACAGTCTCGGTGCTGTTTTCTGCCATTTCCTCGCCGATGTCCGCCATCCTGTTCAGGGCGGTGATGCTGCCGCCCATATACAGGGGCATGGCTGCCACTACGCTCCCAGCAAAGAGATGGCGGGTATTGGTATGGAATCCGTCTACGATGCCGGCTCCCTCTGCGTTGAGGATGGCTTCCAGTCCACCGATGCTGGCACCCATGCTGTTCATGTATTGTTGCATGTTACTGCCCAGATTGGCGAAGTGCTGTTTCTGGTCGTCGCTGAGGATGGATATCTCCCTGCTCGAAAACACGTAGCCTCCTACCAAGTTCACCTGGGGCAGATACTTGGTGCGTGCCGATTTGCGCAGGTTCTTGCTCATCTCCTGCTTTATCTTTGCAGCCCCCAGTTGCTTGTTGTTGTCCAATGCCATGCTTAGACAACTGTCGAGCGTCAGGATGCGCTGTGCCTGCACCCCGGTATTGCCGGCAACCAGTGCCGACAGCAGGAGCAGCCATGCGCTCCAGGCGCAGGTGGAATGTAGCAACTTATAACTCTTCATACGTTTCTGCATGATAACTTCAAAACCGCTTTGAAACGGTATTATTTGAATGTGAAGGTACGCGAACCTATAGCATGCCCGTCGGCAAAGATGCTTACGTTGTAACTGCCGCTACTCAGAAACTCGTTGACGTTCCAGTAGGTCGTCACCTGCAGCTCTTCGCCGGTATATTCCATAGAACGCTTCATGGAGTAGGCAATCTGTTTGTTCTCATATTCAAAAGTGCCTCCGCCGTTGAGCACTTCGCCTGTGGGTTTGGCAATCCTAACGTAGAAGGTGCGTACACCGTTGGCTGCCGTTACGTTGCGTGCGATGCTAAATGACACCTCAATGGTCTTGCAGTCCTTGATTTTTTTTGCTGTCTTTTGGCGCTTGTTCTTCAGCGCCATGTTGATGTTGCTGGCGTCAAGTTGGGCGGCAATCGCCACCTTTTCCGACAGCGATGCCTTTTCGCTGCTCAGTCCTTGTATCTGTTGGGTGGCCTGTTCGTATTGTCCCTTGATGCGAGTATTCTCTTCGGTGAGGTTTTGGTTCAGTCTGTTCAGCGAGTCAATCTGCAGCACATAGCTCCTCAGCACTGCCCTCACGGTGGCAAGTTCCTTTTTCAGTCGGGCTATTTCACGCGCGTCAGAACTCTTCACCCTTTTCAGCTCTTCCAGCAGTTGTTGCGTGCGCATCTGCTCTTGGGTAAGTTGTGCCACGATGGAGTCGTTGTTTATCTGCGTCTTCATCTCGCTGTATTGCTTGGCAAACTGCTCGTATTCGTTCTGCATCTCCTTCTTGTCCAGGTCAGCCAGTTCCTGCATTTCCTTGTTAACTTGCTTCTGCTGTGTCAGACTGGTGAAGAGATAGGCCACGCCACCAACCAAAACGATGATGACTGCCAGTAACGGAATGATGACTTTCTTGTTCATATAGCTCTGTTTTAAATGTATGTGTGGCGTATTGCCCACATTACTTAATATTCGGCAAAATTAAGCAAATCTCACTAACCGGCAAAATAAATTGTACATTCATCCTTTGCAGAGAGGACAATTAAACGTTTATTATGGAAATAATGGACAAAATGCACTTTTTTTTGCACTCCAACCTTACAATTTCCTATGGATAATTTGTCTGATTGTCTGAAATGTCCTATATTTGTGACGCTCGGAGGACTATCCTGTCCCCCACCGTATCCTGCTTGTGGGTTTGTCCCCCTGACAGTAACCTGAAATCTGAGAAATGAATAAGAGACACAGTCTGATCTACCGCATCTATGACCTCTACGCCGACGGTTTCCGCCACATGGTGCTCGGGCGCACCCTGTGGTTGGTCATCCTCGTCAAACTCTTCATCATCTTCTTTATCCTCAAACTGTTTTTCTTCCCCGACTATATCGACACGCATGCCGCCGATGGGGAGGAGGCTGACTTCGTGGCGACACAGGTGTTGCAGCGCTGACGGCGGACTGATTGTATGGGAATATGAAACTTTGAGAAACACTAAAAACCAATGACTATGCAGCATTTATTATTAAACATTGATGCCTCTGCCATCGATTGGGCGCGTGCGCAGTTCGCGCTCACCGCCATCTATCACTGGCTGTTCGTTCCCCTCACGTTGGGACTGGCGGTCATCATGGGAATTATGGAGACGTGCTATTACCGCACGCGTAAGGACTTTTGGCGCGATGCCGCCCGCTTCTGGCAGCGCCTTTTCGGTATCAACTTTGCCATGGGTGTCGCCACGGGTATCATCCTGGAGTTCGAGTTCGGTACCAACTGGAGCAATTATTCCTGGTTTGTGGGCGACATCTTCGGTGCTCCGTTAGCGGTGGAGGGCATCATCGCCTTCTTTATGGAATCCACCTTTGTGGCGGTGATGTTCTTCGGATGGAAAAAGGTGTCGGCAGGTTTCCACCTTGCCTCAACCTGGCTCACCGGCTTGGGTGCCACCATCTCCGCCTGGTGGATATTGGTGGCGAATGCCTGGATGCAGTGCCCCGTGGGCTGCACCTTCAATCCCGACACCATGCGCAATGAGATGACCTCGTTCATGGAGGTGGCGCTGTCACCTTTTGCCGTCAACAAGTTTATCCACACCGTCACATCCGCATGGATTATCGGTGCGTTGTTTACCGTGGCGGTGGGTTGCTACTATCTTTTCTGCAAGCGCGAGCAGAGACTCTCTGTGGCGAGCATCAAGATTGGGGCTATCGTAGGATTGGTGGGCACGCTCATTGCCCTGCACAGCGGTGACCTCTCTGCTCACAAGGTGGCGCAGACCCAACCCATGAAACTGGCTGCCATGGAGGCTCTCTATGAGGGAGGTACCGACCAGTCGCTCACCGTCATCGCCTGGGTCAACCCATTTGAACAGCCCGACTATATGAACGAAGAGGAACCGCCCTTGCGCATCGCCGCCCCCAATGTATTGTCACTCCTTGCCACCCGCGACATCCACGGCTATGTGCCCGGAGTGAGAAATCTTCTGGAAGGTGGCTATCCTCATGCCGATGGCAGCAAGGAACCCTCTATGGAGGAGAAGATTGCTACCGGAAAGGTGGCCATCATCTCCTTGCAGCGCTATCGTGAACTGCGTGCCTCCTTGCGTGGCAAGCAACCCACCGAACTTCAGCAACAGCAGTTGGACGACCTGTCCAACACCCTTCAGGCCTCAATGCCCTATTTCGGTTATGGCTATGTGAAGGATGTGCATCAACTGGTGCCCTATATCCCCGTCTGCTTCTATGCTTTCAGAGCCATGGTGGGACTGGGCACCCTGTTTATCCTGTTCTTCATCGTGGTGCTGTTCCTTGCCTATCGCAAAGACATCACCCGCTACCGCTGGTTGCATCTGACCGCCATGGCGATGCTTCCCTTGGGCTATATAGCCAGTGAGAGCGGATGGTTGGTGGCAGAGTTCGGCCGTCAGCCGTGGGCGATTCAGGACATGCTTCCCACATGGGTAGGTGTGAGCAATGTGGGTGCGGGCAGTGTGATGCTCACCTTCTTCCTCTTCCTCGCCCTGTTCACCACACTGCTTGCCGTAGAGATAGGCATCCTGTGGAAGCAGATCAAAAAAGGACCGCAGATGAATGAACAGTAACAAACGTCGTTGAACCAAATAGAAACCATTATGACATACGAATTTTTGCAGCAATATTGGTGGGCTATAGTATCCCTGTTGGGCGCGTTGCTCGTGTTCCTGCTCTTTGTTCAGGGCGGCAACTCCATGCTTTTCAGCATCGGAAAGACGGAAGAGGAACACAAACTCCTCATAGGCAGTACCGGCAGAAAGTGGGAAATCACCTTCACCACCCTTGTCACCTTTGGTGGCGCTTTCTTTGCCTCCTTCCCCTTGTTCTACAGCACCAGTTTCGGCGGTGCCTACTGGCTGTGGATGATTATCCTTTTCACCTTCGTGTTGCAGGCGGTGAGTTATGAATTTCAGGACAAACTGGGCAATCTGTTGGGCAACAATACCTTCCGCTGGTTCCTGGTCATCAACGGCATCGTGGGTCCCCTGCTCTTGGGCGGAGCGGTTGCCACCTTCTTCAACGGCAGTAACTTTGTGGTGTCTCACGACAATATCACCGACGGGATGCAGCCTGTCATCAGCAGTTGGGCGAATGCTTCTCATGGCTTGGATGCCCTGCTCGACCCCTGGAATCTTGTCTTGGGCTTTGCGGTGCTCTTCCTGGCGCGTGTGTTGGGGGCACTGTATTTCATCAACAATATTGACAACGAGGCGATAGTGGGGCGCAGCCGTCATGCAGTGATGGTCAATGCCGTCACCTTCCTGGTGTTCTTCCTTGCCTTTGTGGTGCGCACCTTGCTGAAGGACGGTTATGCCTATCTTCCTGATAGCGGACTGATTGTGATGGAGCCGTTGAAATACCTGCACAACTTCCTTGCCCTTTGGCCGGTCACGCTGATCTTGTTGGTAGGAGTGGTGCTGGTGCTTTATGGCATCGGTGTGGCGTTGTGGCGTAGCGGTTGCCGTTGTGGAATATGGTATGTAGGCATCGGCACGGTACTCACGGTCTTTGCCCTGTTGCTCAGCGTGGGTTATAACCATACCGCCTTCTATCCTTCCACTGCCGACCTGCAGTCATCGCTCACCATTGCCAATGCGTGCAGCAGTGAGTTTACGCTCACGGTGATGTCGTGGGTAAGCCTGTTCGTTCCCTTCGTACTGGCATATATCTGGTATGCCTGGCGGGCGATAGACAAGAGGTGAGAATCCTGTTTGCACGTAACAGTCTAAAGACCGATTTTGGGTTAAAGAGTCAGCATCTTATGAGGAACTGTTGATGCTACTGCCGCATCAGTGGGGGAAACTCACACATCCGCAATCAGTCATAACTAAAACTACGTGATATGTGCACGACATAGAGTCGCAACAAATTACAATAGCAGCTACTGTCGATGGTGATGGTAGCTGCTATTGCTATAGTGTATAGGTGGTATTACATGTAGTTTATCGGATGCTGTAGGCCTATCCGGCAATAGTAACATACAATGCTTTGGACAAAGAATAATTGTTGTATTTCTTGCGGAGCACGGATGCGAAGTAGTCGAATATGCCATTTGTGCATTCCATCATTATCTTTCCATCCAAACTGAGGTCGATGCCTTTGACGAGGAGAAGATTACCCACACAGTGAAATTCTGCGACATCGACACCAACAAGGTGTTCTACAAGAAACTCGATTTCATCTACGTTGAGATAGCCAAGTTCAAGAAGGCGGAGGACGAGTTGGAGACACTCTACGACAAGTGGCTCTACGTGCTAAAGAACCTTTACAAGTTGGAGGACCGTCCGAAGGCGTTGCGCGACAAGGTGTTCGACCGTCTGTTCAAGGAAGCGGAGATAGCCACGTTCACCCCCGAGGAACTCCGGGAATATGAGGACAGCCTCAAGGCTTACCGCGATATCAAGAACTCGATTGACACGGCAAAAATGGAAGGGCGTGAAGAGGAACTTGCTGAAGGGCTTGAAAAAGGTCGTGCGGACGAGAAGAAAGAAACGGTCAAGAGGTTATTGGCTTCTGGTGCTTCTGTCGATATTATTGCGATAGCAACAGGAATGACCGAGGAGGCAGTGAAAATAGTTATTGACGAGATGCCATAGGTAGAATAAAGCCGAACCAGACTCCCATGGAGTAACTGTACCATTCAGGAGACTTTTACAAATGATCGGGTGACTCTGCTCTCACCCATACCTTGTGGCTTCCTCGTCCTGAGGTATTGAAGGGAGGTGTGGGGCCTGATGTCAGTCTTGACAGCTCCAAAGAAGCCGAGGAGTGCGACATGTTGTTTGTGGCGGCATATTCCGAAAGGGTGATGAATCCCTTGGAGTCTATGATGCTAAGCGCGCGGTCAAGCCGTTCCTCTGGTGTGAAAAGCTTCTTCTTTATCACCTTCACACCAGAAGTCACGCGCGATAGTTTGGTCTTCATATATAGTTTCTTCTTCAGTTCGGGCGAAGTCTTGAAGTTAACATCCTTCACCCCCACTTTGCGATAGATCATTGGGTCTTCGTCGCTTGTCATCTCCGTGGGTTTCTCGTCCAAGAACTGAAGTGACAGGGAGAAGGTGCCTATCTCGTCGATAGTCACGTTGCAGCCCTCAGAGAGCAGCTCCGCAAGCACATCTGCCACCCCTGAGGTTACCGCTATTACCAACCCCTTGTCAACCGCTCGCAGATGCTTCTGTACGCGGTCCACAAACTCATCCTGTGACACGGTGTAGTTGACCTGAATCTTGGGATATACCTTGCGCTCTCCCGTATTTCCGAGGTCGTTCATTTCCTGTAATATGTACTTTGCCATTGCTGTTTCCTTTGTTGTTGATTACTACTGTTGTTACTTCTTCACGACTGTTATCATCAATCCGTCACGATGCCTGTTTAAATATATAAAGAATAGGCTTCCGATTTCCGTCCACCGCCGCTGGATGTCCGTCCACCGCCGCTGGATGTCCGTCCACCGCCGCTGGATGTCCGTCCAACATCGGTGGACGGAAAATCTAACAGGCTGCAAGGTACATTTAAAATAACTATCCACCAAATATTACGACAGTTATTTTAATGAAGTTATGACTATTTAACAGCAGAGCATCATGATAGGGTAACAGACAATATTCATCTTTGCTTTGTTCTGTCTGCAAAGTAACTGAAAATAAATGGAATATACAAGTGATTTACATTTTTATGAACGTTCAATCGGTGAAAATCCACACTTTTATGAACGTTCATTCTAATGCCGATTGGGGCTTAATACCCGTACTCCTCTGCCAGCAGTATCACTGAGATTCTTCCCAGTTTGGAGTTGCGCAGCAGATGGATGTGGTTGCAGATACTTTGTGGGGAGTTGCAGTTGTGGCAGATGCCGTCTATCTTGCAAGGTGTGTTGATGTCGAAGCGTGCTGCGTTGATGGGAGCTGCTGTGCCGCGTGCCCTTGCCAGTGCTGCTTCTACATTGTGTGCCACCTTTTGGAGCGAGATGACAAAGATGACATGCTTGGGACCAAAGGTGATGGCTGCCACCCGGTTGCCGTTGCCGTCGATATTCACGATGACACCGTCTTCGCTGAGAGCGTTGGCACTGGAAAGGTAGAAATCTGCTGAGAAAGCCTTACGGTAAATCTCTTGTGCTTCTTCAGGACTCTTTGCTAGGTCGCGGTCGAACAGCTGATAACAGCCTGCTTCATGAAGTGCCCGGGTCAGTCCCATGTCGCGCAGGGTCATAGATCCTCCCCAAGTGACCGATGCCCCGGTAGGAATCATCTCTTTTATTTTCTCTATCGCCTGTTGTGCCGTTGTGCAATATATAGCCTCCATGTTGCGCTTCTTCAACTGCTTGATGAGGTGGTTTGCCAAATGTTCGTTTCTTGTTTCCAATGGTGTTGTCATAATCGTGGGATGATGTAGTGTAACGTGCTGCAAAGAAACAAAAAATCTTAGGAATGAGCAAGAATTCGGTACATTTATTGTACTTTTGCAGTCTCGTAAAACCTACTCAACAACAGAAAAAGAACCCGTCATGATTGTTTGCATTGCAGAGAAACCCAGTGTGGCAAAGGACATTGCCCGCATCATCGGAGCCAACAAGTCCTACCAGGGATATATGGAGGGCAATGGTTATCAGGTGACGTGGACCTTTGGTCATCTGTGTACGCTCAAGGAACCCAACGACTATACTGATATGTGGAAGTCGTGGAGCCTCACCTCGCTGCCAATGATACCTGCCCGCTTCGGTATCAAACTGATAGACGACGAGGGGATACGCAAGCAGTTTGCCGTGATAGAGAGGCTGATGCAGCAGGCCGACAGCATCATCAACTGCGGTGATGCCGGACAGGAAGGAGAACTGATACAGCGGTGGGTGATGCAGAAAGCCAAAGCCACCTGTCCTGTCAAACGCCTGTGGATTTCGTCGATGACCGATGAGGCCATCAGAGAGGGCTTCAGCAATTTGAAGAACCAGGACGACTACCAGCCCCTGTATATGGCAGGACTCAGTCGGGCCATCGGTGACTGGCTGTTGGGGATGAATGCCACACGCCTCTATACCCTCAAGTACGGGCAGAACAGGCAGGTTCTCAGCATCGGCAGGGTACAGACTCCCACGTTGGCGCTCATCGTGAACCGTCAGCACGAGATAGATCATTTTGTGCCCGAGGCATACTGGGTGCTCTCCACTACTTATCGGGACACCGTGTTTACCGCTACCAAGGGAAAGTTTACGGTAAAAGAGGAGGGCGAGCAGTTTCTGAACACCATCACGGGAAAACCTTTTACCGTGACCTCTGTACAGAAGAAAAACGGCACCGAAGCGCCCCCGCATCTCTATGACCTTACCTCACTGCAGGTAGATTGTAACAAGAAGTTCAACATGAGTGCCGAGCAGACACTCAACATCATACAGGGACTGTACGAGCGAAAACTGACCACCTACCCGCGTGTTGACACTCAGTATCTCAGTGATGACGTGTATGCCAAATGCCCCATCATACTGAAGAGCATACGCGGGTATGAGGCGTTTACCCAGCCCCTGGAAGGGAAAAAACTGCTGAAGTCAAAGAAAGTGTTCGACTCGTCCAAGGTGACCGACCACCATGCCATCATCCCCACCGGAGTGGCGGCGATGAACCTTACGGACATGGAACGGAATGTATATGACCTGATTACCCGCAGGTTTATCTCTGTGTTCTATCCCGATTGCAAGTTTGCTACCACCACCGTGCTGGGCAAGGTGGAGGACATAGAGTTCAAGGTAACGGGAAAGGTTATCCTCAGTCCAGGTTGGCGCGTGGTGGATGCCTCGGCACAGCAGAAAGACAGCAATACAGACAATGCGACAGGCGAGCAGTCGGTGCTACCCGACTTCGTGGAAGGAGAGAGTGGAGAACACCTGCCCTCGTTGACAGAGAAATGGACCACACCGCCCAAGTACTACACGGAAGCCACCCTACTGAGGGCGATGGAAACAGCCGGTAAGTTTGTGGAAGACGAAACCCTGCGCATGGCTCTCAAGGAGAACGGTATAGGCAGGCCCTCATCGCGTGCATCCATCATAGAGACCCTCTTTAAAAGGCGCTATATCAGGCGTGAACGCAAGAATCTGGTGGCTACTCCCACAGGTATAGAACTGATAGGTGTGATACGGGAAGAACTGCTCAAGAGTTGCGAACTGACCGGTATATGGGAGAAGAAACTCCGTGACATAGAACACCGGAAATATGATGCTGCACAGTTCGTCAACGAACTGAAGGAGCAGATACGACAGATCGTAGATGACGTGATGCGCGATGGCAGCAACCGGCGCGTGGCGGTGACTACCGAAGAGGACTTGAAGAAAAAGCGAAAAAGTGCTGCCGTTGCCTCAGACACCGCTGTCAAAAAGCCCGCAAGCAGAAAAAAGACTGTATCGAAGGACACCATTGCAGTGGGTATGAAATGTCCCCTGTGTGGAGAAGGTACCGTGATAAGGGGCAACACGCAGTATGGCTGTTCGCGTTGGAAGGAGGGATGTACCTGGCGGCATGCAATAAATGACGACTGAATACGTTATACATACAGCATCAACCCCATACATGAACTAAGAACAACATAGTATATCCCTATCATGACGCAATACCTCAGAACCATAGCCCTGTCCCTGACCCTCCTGCTCATTTTGGCGGGATGCGGGGCTGATGCCGCCATGAAGAAGGGAGACAAGTTCTATGCCCTGGGAGAGTATTACGATGCCGCCACGCAGTACAAGAAAGCATATAGTGCCACCCCTGCCAAGGATAGGGTGAACAGGGGAAAACGTGCACTGAAACTGGCAGACTGTTACAGGCGCATCAACTACACGCAGCGTGCCATCGCAGCCTATCAGAATGCCGTGAGATACAAGCAGACCGACAGTCTGACCATGCTCTATCTGGGGCAGCAACTGCTGAAAAACGGCAACTACAAAGAGGCTGCCAAATATTTCCAGATATTGGTGGACAGTATGCCGGGCAACCGTTTGGCGCAGGCTGGCCTCACTTCTGCCTTGCAGGCTCCGTTGTGGAAGCAAGAGGGGTCTGCCTATACAGTGAAGCGCGAGAATTTCTTCAACTCACGGCGTGCAGACTATTCGCCCGTGCTGGCTGGCGACAATTACGACCAACTCTATTTTACCTCTACCCGAAACCAGGTGGCCGGCGACGAACTGAGCGGCATCACTGGTACTAAAAATGGTGATATACTGATAGCAGTGAAGGACGAAAAGGGTAAGTGGGAGAGGCCGGAAGTGATAGAGGGAGAAATGAATACCGAGTTTGACGAGGGCGCCTGTTGCTTTACTCCCGACAATAAGACCATGTACCTGACACGTTGTCTCAGCGATGCCTCTTATCCCCGCTTTGCCACGATATGTACCTCCCAGCGTTCAGATGCCTCCTGGGGCAAACTCACGGAGGTACCCATCACCAAAGATACCCTTTCCAGTTATGCTCATCCTGCCATTTCGCCCGATGGGGAGTGGCTCTATTTCGTGAGCGACATGCCTGGCGGTATCGGAGGCCTGGACTTGTGGCGCGTGCGTGCAGACAGTCACGGACTGGGCGGAGTGGAGAACTTAGGGCGACCCATCAATACCGAGGGCGACGAGATGTTTCCCACTTTCCGACCCAATGGCGACCTGTATTTTTCGTCCAACGGTCATCCCGGCATGGGCGGACTTGACATCTTCATCGCCAAACCCGACTCGCTGGCAGGCCGATGGACCATAGAGCATCCAGGCTATCCGCTTAATTCGCAGGGAGATGACTTCGGTATGACCTTTGAGGGATTGCTCAACCAGGGATTCTTCTCGTCCAACCGCGGAGACGGTAAGGGATGGGATCATATCTACAGTTTTGTCAATCCGGAGATAGTGCAGACGGTGAAGGGGTGGGTATATGAAAAAGACGGTTATGAGCTGCCAGATGCCTTGGTTTATATGGTGGGCAACGACGGCACCAACATGAAACTGAACGTGAAGGGAGATGGCAGTTTTACCCAAGCCATCAAACCCAATGTGGACTATGTGTTCCTGGGCACATGCAAGGGGTATCTGAATCATAAGGAGCAGTTGCGTGTAGAGCCGGTCACAGAATCGGAAGAGTATGTGTTGCAGTTCCCGCTGGCATCCATTACCGCCCCCGTGCTCATCGACAATATCTTCTATGACTTTGACAAGGCCGATCTGCGTCCGGAATCAACGGAGGCGCTGGACAGATTGGTGAAACTGCTCAACGAAAATCCCAATGTGACCATAGAATTGAGTGCTCACTGCGACTACCGAGGACCATCAGCATACAATAAAAACCTGTCGCAGCGACGAGCCGAGGCGGTGGTCAACTATCTCATCGCACAGGGAATAGTAGCAGATCGACTGAGTCCTGTGGGCTATGGCAAAGACAAACCTAAGACCATCAAACGGAAATTGACGGAAACCTATAGTTTCTTGAAAGAGAATGATGTGCTCTCTGAGGATTTTATCAAAACACTCAAGCCCGAGGAGCAGGAAATCTGTAACCAGTTGAATCGCCGTACTGAGTTTATAGTGCTGCGCACCACCTATGGCATGTTTACTGGCGAGACGCCTTCGGCAAAGCAAGCATCAGAATAAGGTAGATGATGATGCCGCTGACAGCGGTGAAAACAGTGAGAAGGGCGTAGACAAGACGCACAACAGTGGGGTCAATATCCAGGTATTCGGCAATACCGCCGCATACGCCTGCAATCTTTTTGTCGTTGGATAGTGTCAGTTTCTTATATGCCATAATCTTAGTTTTTTCCTGTTGTTCTGTATGGGTTGGTATGCCATTTTTCCTATTCTTTTGGACTGGCTTTGCAAAGATGCGATTTTTTTTCTACTTTTGCATATAAAACAATGTAAAAATGCAGTTACCCGCCGATTTTACCACTCAGATGCAAGCTCTTTTGGGAAACGAAAGGGCAGAACGCCTCTTCGACGGATTGGCCGAAGAACCGGTAACAGCCGTGCGTGTGAATGCCAAATATGGCACCATGAAGCCTGTTGGGAACGCCACAAGAGTACCTTGGTGTGATAGGGGATGGATATTGGATAGGCGTCCGAATTTTACTTTCGACCCTTTGCTTCATGCCGGTTGCTACTATGTGCAGGAGGCTTCATCCATGTTCTTGCACCGTGTCATCTCCACTTACGTCAACCGTCCTGTGGCGATGCTAGACATGTGTGCGGCTCCAGGGGGAAAAACCACGGTGGCGATAGATGCCCTGCCTCAAGGAAGTCTGGTGGTTTGTAACGAACCGATAAAGTTGAGGGCGCAGATATTGGCGGAGAATATCCAGAAATGGGGTGCAGCGGGAGTGATGGTCACCAATGGCTATCCCGAGCATTTTTCCGCCTCTTCCCTGCGATTTGATGTGGTGCTTTGTGACGTGCCCTGCTCGGGAGAAGGGATGTTTCGCAAGGATGCCGAGGCTGTGGAAGGATGGAGCAGACTGCGTGTGACCCAGTGTGCCCAACTGCAGCGGGAGATAGTGCAGACGATATGGGGGCAACTGCGAGACGGTGGCATCATGGTCTATTCCACCTGCACGTTCAATACCCTTGAAAACGAAGAGAATGTGAAGTGGATAGCCGAAGAGCTGGGGGCGGAGGTACTGTCAGTGCCTGTGGATGAAATGTGGCAGATTCTTCCCTCACTGCTTCCTTGTTATGACGCACCTGTATATCGCTTTTTGCCTGGCTATACCCAAGGTGAGGGATTGTTTATGGCGGTACTGAAAAAACATGGAGATGCACCTTGTGTGCTGGATCCTGTGGAGGGTGGAAACAGAAAAAAAGAGGCAGGCAAGCCACGTAGAAAAAAAAGAGGTGCAACTTCAGACGACCGGCAAACAGAATCTGTGAGGCAATGGCTGAAACAAGCGGATGGTTTTGTGTTGCGCACAACAGATGACGAGGTGATGGCATTGCCGTCACTATTGGCTGACTACTATGATCTGGCGACAAGGCAGGGACTCAGAGTGCTGAGTGCCGGTGTGCCTGTGGCGAGAATCAAAGGTCGCGATCTCATTCCACATCATGCTTTGGCATTGAGTCGTGAATTGGCTCCCTGCGTATTCCCGTCGGCAGAAGTGTCTTATGCCACTGCAGTGGATTTTCTGCGCTGCGAGGCTGTGGCGTTGCCGGAAGGAACCCCAAAAGGGTTTGTGCTGCTTACGTACAGGGGTGTCCCTTTGGGTTTTTGTAAGAACATCGGGAGCCGGGCAAACAATCTCTATCCGCGCGAATGGCGCATCAAGAGTACCCATATACCAGAAGAAACTACAATATTCCAATTATGAAACAATACTTAGATTTGCTCAACCGCATTATGACGGAGGGTGTGAAGAAAGGTGACCGTACTGGTACCGGCACCGTCAGCATCTTCGGTAACCAGATGCGCTTCAACCTGCAAGAGGGATTTCCTCTGCTCACTACCAAGAAACTGCACCTCAAATCTATTATATACGAACTGCTATGGTTTCTGCAAGGCGATACCAATGTGAAATATCTGCAGGAGCATGGCGTGAGGATATGGAACGAATGGGCTGATGAGAATGGGGAACTGGGACCTGTTTATGGGCATCAGTGGCGTTCCTGGCCTGACTACAACGGAGGTACCATTGACCAGATACAGAGTGTGGTGGATCAACTGAAGCATAACCCCGACTCGCGACGGATGATAGTGAGTGCCTGGAATGTGGCGGAGGTAGAGAAGATGGCGTTGCCTCCCTGTCATACCATGTTCCAGTTTTATGTAGCCGATGGCAGGCTGAGCCTGCAACTATACCAACGGTCGGCAGACACTTTCCTCGGTGTACCGTTCAATATAGCAAGTTATGCCCTGCTGTTGATGATGATGGCACAGGTGAGCGGTCTGACACCAGGAGATTTCATACACACTACGGGAGATACGCATTTGTATCTGAACCATCTGGAGCAGGCTCGACTGCAACTGACACGCACCCCGCGCCCCCTGCCGGTGATGCGTATCAATCCGGATGTGAAGAGCATTTTTGATTTCCAGTACGAAGACTTTCAGTTAGAAAACTACGACCCGTGGCCGCATATTAAGGCAGAGGTGTCGGTGTAAACAGATATATGACAATATGAAGATACATATCATTGCAGCTGTGGCACGTAACAGGGCCATCGGATTAGAAAACAAACTGATATACTGGTTGCCCAACGACTTGAAACGTTTTAAGGCGCTGACTACAGGGCACACCATCATCATGGGACGCAACACCTTTCTGTCGTTGCCCAAAGGGGCGCTTCCCAACCGTCGCAACGTGGTGTTGAGTAAAAGTTGCAACCATTTTGAAGGCTGTGACACCTATGCTTCGCTGGATGAGGCTCTGGCACATTGCGGTGCCGACGAAGAGGTGTTTGTCATTGGAGGTGCAAGCGTATATGAACAGGCCTTGCCTCTGGCGCATCGCCTGTGTCTCACGGAGGTGGATGATACTCCGGCGCAAGCAGATGCCTTCTTTCCTGCCTATGACGGATGGAAAGAAGAAAGGCGTGAACATCACGATAAGGATGAAAAGCACGCCTTTGCCTATGATTTTGTGGATTATGTGTCAGAGTAGGAACTGTAAAACCTCCTGCCTATGACGCTCCGATGACGGGACAACTCCCTATTTCTTTACTCCCACAATCTTGGTGGGTGCCTGCTCTTTGTTGCGGCGATTGACCACCGTCACCACTGCCTGTGCCAGACTAAGGAAAGCTTGTCCGGTAATGGTATCTACTTTGGTAGCGGCCGGCTCTCCTGCATCACCGCTCTCGCAGATGCTTTGCACCAGAGGAATCTGTGCCAGCAGAGGTGTACCCATCTCCTCTGCAAGGGCTTTGCAACCTCCGTTGCCGAAGATGTAGTACTTGTTTTCGGGCAGTTCGGCAGGGGTAAACCATGCCATATTTTCTATTAGGCCAAGAATGGGTACGTTGACCTTCTCGTTGCGATACATGTCGATACCCTTACGTGCATCGGCGAGTGCCACTTTCTGAGGTGTGCTCACAATTACGGCACCTGTGATGGCAAGTGTCTGCAGCAAGGTGAGGTGAATATCGCTGGTACCTGGAGGAGTATCAAGGATGAAATAGTCCAGTTCGCCCCAGTCTGCGTCGGCAATCAGTTGTTTCAAGGCATTGCTGGCCATGCCTCCACGCCATAAGGTGGCGGTATCGGGACTGACGAAGAAACCGATGCTCAACAGTTTTACACCATATTGTTCTATGGGCTCTATGAGTTGTCTGCCGTCTTTTTCGACAGCATAGGGACGGGCATCCTCCACATGAAACATCTTGGGCATTGACGGACCGAAAATATCGGTGTCCAAGAGTCCTACACGATAGCCCAAACGAGCCAGTGCAATGGCAAGGTTTGCGGCTACAGTGCTCTTGCCTACACCTCCTTTTCCCGAACTTACGGCAATGATGTTCTTCACCTGAGGTAACATCTTTCCCACTTCAGGGCGCGGCTTTGACTTGAACTCCGTTTCAATGGTTACCTCTACCTCTTTGCCCACATGGTAGTGGATGGCTGCCTCTGCAGCCTTGAGGGTAGATTTCAGAAAAGGGTCGGTGTCGCGTGGGAAAACGAGTACCACTTTCACCTTCATGCCGTTGATGCTGGGGGTATCTGCCACCATCTCGCTCTCCACCAGGTTTTTTTTGGTGCCGGGATAGGTCACGGTGGCAAGGGCATCCATAATCAGTTTGGGATATAATGTCATTGTGTTCTTTTGTTTTTTCGGTTATAAGTGTTATGTGTCACCGACCTGCCTCCAGTGGAGTGCGCTTGTCGCGGCGGTAACTGCGGTAGTCGTCAAACTCTATTTCCACTTCAGGCTCGCTAAGTGTGCCCTCTTGTGGCAACCTGAATTTCATGTATCTGATGTTCAGTCCACGCTCTATCCACATCTTTTCGTAGTAGGTCTGTATGGATAGGATACGTTGGGTGTCGTCGTCTGTCACATCGGTATGGTACAGGTCTTCGGTATGGAAGAGCAAAGGCAACTTGTTGTGATTCACCATATAGGTGGTATAGGTGAACAGAAAGTTGGAGTCTGTCTTGAGATGCACCAACCCGCCGTCGCAAAGAAAATGGCGATAGCGCTCCATGAAATAGGTGCTGGTGAGTCGTTTGCGCGGGTTCTTCATCTGCGGGTCGCTGAAGGTGAGCCATATCTCCTGTACCTCGTCCTTGCAGAAAAAGCGGTCGATGACCTCGATGTTGGTGCGCAGAAAAGCCACATTCTTCAGTCCTTCCTGAAGTGCCAGAGTGGCACCTGTCCACATTCGAGCCCCTTTGATATCCACTCCGATAAAGTTGACATCCGGAAACATACGTGCCAGTTCTACGGTGTATTCCCCCTTGCCGCATCCCAGTTCCAATATGATGGGATGGCTGTTGTGGAAATACAGTTCACGCCAGTGCCCTTTCATCTCAAAAGGTACTTGCTCCACTACAGAAAACGGATATTGGAACACGTTTTCGTAGCGTTCCATGTCAGCGAATTTTGCCAGTTTCCCTTTGCTCATATCTTATGGTTCTTGTTCTTCTGTACTTGCAGCCTCTTCTTTTAGCAATTCCTCATAAAAATGTACCTGAGCGGTGTGGAAATAAGGAGAGAGAAAGAGGAAACCGATACCCAATGTGAGCAGACAAAGCACGAACCATCCAATAAAACTAAGGTACAGGAAGAAAAGTTCTGCCTTGTGCCCTCCCATCAGTTGGCTGCTTCGAGTGATGGCCGCATCATAAGAAAGATCCGGCTCGTCGCGCAGTACATAAGGAGTCATGGCATACGAAAATGATTTGATAATGCCGGGAATGATGAACAGCAAAGACCACAGAAAGATATATATACTCTGTAGAAAGATGGTGCCGAAGATGCGTCCAAAGTCCTTATAGCCGATAAAGAGATAATCGAGATCTGCCTTCTCTTGGCGTGTCTTGGCAAGGAAATACACGTAATAGCCCCACTGCATAGGCAGTAGTGCAAGCGTAAGGAGATTGGTGAATAGATCTGTCGCTGTCGTCTTAATGTTCAGAAGGGTGGGGCACAGGTTGATACCGCCCACAACCAAAAAATAAACCAATGTAAAAATGGCGACCTCTCCCCATTTTCCTTGCAGTGTGTTGGCAGAGAGGTTTCTGAATTCGCTTGATGATAGCATTTTTTTCGATGTGTTGAAGTTAAAAGGGAGGTGGGCTCTGTTCGGACCCACCTCGTAAGATATTGCTTTTGATGTCTTTGAACTTACTCAATCACTACGGTGGTCCACCCATGTTTGTCCTCAATGGTTCCATATTGGATGCCACGAAGTGTGTCGTACAGCTTCTTGGAAACAGGGCCCGGTTGTCCGTCCTTGCTGAAAGTGTAGCGTTTTCCCTTGTCCAGATCGTCGATATACGAAATAGGAGAGATAACGGCAGCGGTGCCGCAGGCTCCTGCTTCTTCAAAGGTTTCCAGCTCTTCTTCGGGGATGGGGCGTCTTTCCACTTTCATGCCCAAATCCTCAGCCACCTGCATCAGACTCTTGTTGGTGATAGAGGGCAGGATGCTGGTGGATTTTGGGGTTACATAAGTGTTGTCTTTGATACCAAAGAAATTGGCAGCTCCGCACTCGTCAATGTATTTCTTCTCCTTTGCATCCAGATAGAACTCGCAGGCATAACCCTTTTCGTGTGCCAGGTTGTTGGCAAATAGTGATGCGGCATAGTTGCCTCCCACCTTGTATTTTCCGGTGCCGAGCGGTGCCGAGCGGTCGTATTCACGGATGATGACATAGGGATTGGTTGAGAACCCGCCCTTGAAATAGGGTCCTACAGGGGTGACAAAGATAAGGAACATGTATTCCTTGGCAGGATGCACACCCACCTGAGCTCCTGTGCCGATGAGCAGCGGGCGGATATACAGGGTGGCACCGCTCTCATAGGTGGGGATGTACTCCTGGTTGAGTCTCACCACTTTCTTCACCATTTCCACAAAGAGTTCTGTAGGCACTTCCGGCATCAGAATGCCCCTGCAGGTGCTTTGCAAACGGGCTGCATTCTCTTCCACGCGGAACACACGCACCTTCCCGTCCGGGCACCTGTAGGCTTTCAGACCTTCAAACGCCTCTTGACCGTAGTGAAGGCAGGTGGCAGCCATGTGCATGGTGATGTATTCGCTGGAACTGATTTCTATTTCGCCCCATTTGCCATCGCGATAGCAACAGCGCACGTTGTAATCCGTTGGCATATAGCCAAACGAGAGATTAGACCAATCCAAATTTTTCATATTCTTTTTGCTTTAGATTTCATCATTTACAAGTTGCAAAAGTACAAAAAAGGATATTAATGACAAACAAAATGTACAGAAAAAGACAATAGTGATTGCGGGAAGACGGAAAATCATTCAGTTTTGTCCAATATGTCTTCTATCTCCTTTTCTGTTTTGGAGAGTTTCTCCCTGCACAATTTTATCAACTGTTGTGCCTTTTTCAGCTGTTCGCTCAGTTGGTCTATATCGAGTTCTCCTGCTTCCATCTGGTGCACTATCTGTTCCAGTTGCTTTACGGCATCTTCATATTTCTTGTTCATGTCCTTGGGGTGTTTGTTTGCAATGTCGGTGGAAATGTGTCTTTATTTTGTGTGCCTGGTTCGGGTTCCGGTCACTGTCGAGGTGATGGTCCCCTGGGCTATCCTTGTCTCTATCTGTTCTCCGGGTTGCAGCATGGCAATGTCTTTGACGGGTTTCCCATGGTGCAGGGTGATGCTGTAGCCTCGTTTCAGCGGCAGTTCCGGGTCAAGTGCCTTCAACTGTGTTTCTGCCAGCAGTAACCGGTGTTTCTCTTTCTGTATGCGCTGGCTGAGGGTTGTGGGAATACGCATCTGCAACAGGTCAAGATGGGATTTCTGTCGGGCGATGGTCAGCTTGCACGCAGCCGGGATATGTTCTTGTAGTCGTGCGATACGATGCTGCTGCTCTTTCATGGTTTGTCTCACTATACCGTCCAGCCTTTGTGATGCCATGTCAATGCGGTGGCGCTCGTCTTTCATCCGTTGTGTGACGATATAGGTGAGTCTTCGGGCTGTATCGTCTATTCGTTCTGCCACTTCCGCGAGATGGTCTGTCAGGAAGGCTGCAGCCGCTGTCGGGGTCTTCACTCGTGTATGTGAAATCATGTCTATCACGCTTTCATCGCGCTCATGACCTATTCCAGTGATGATGGGCAGTGGGAAGTTTGCCACATTCTCTGCCAGTTCCAGACTGTCGAAACCAGACAAGTCGCTGGTTGCACCGCCCCCGCGGATTATTACCACGCAGTCAAACTCGTCTTCACGCAGCATGATGCTGTTCAGGGCTGCAATCACACTCTCAGACACCCGTTCGCCCTGCATGATGGCAGGAAAAAGGGTAGTGGTAAATGCCAAGTGGCGCTCGTTATGGAGTAGCTGGTTCTGAAAGTCGCCGTAGCCGGCAGCGGTATCGCTTGAAATGACCGCTATGCGCTGTGCGAACATCGGCAACGGCAGTTCCTTGTTGAGTGTAAATACCCCCTCTTTTTTCAGCTGTTCGATGATGCGCCTGCGCTTCTGCATCATGTCGCCCAGGGAATAGGTGGGGTCAATGTCTGTGACAATCCACGAAAAGCCATAGTTCTCATGGAAGTCTGCATGAACCTGCAGCAACATCTTCATTCCGGCATGGGGTACCTGTCCGGTACTCTTGATGAAGAAAGGCTTGAGTACAACCCAAGTGCTACGCCAGCATTTGGCAGAGGCACGTGCCACAGGAGTGTTGGCTCCTTCCTCTTTTTGTATCAGGTCCATGTAACAGTGTCCTCTTGACTCGTTCAGGTCAGACACTTCAGCCTCTACCCAGAAAGAGTGGTCAAGATTGAGTTCTATCACCTCTCTGACAAGGGAGTTGAGTTCGTAAAGTGACAGGGCTTTCATGGGTAGTGGTCAATGTGATGAAACAGATGGGGAATAGAACCGGTTGGCTTGCTCCAGGGCTTGTGTGAAGTCGGGTATGCCGTAGCCATACACGTTGTTAGCATGCTCCACGTTGTTGCCGCAACGCCTTACCAGTTGCATCAGTTGCAAGGCTGTAAGGTGAGGCAGTGCCTGCCACAGGCAAGCCATCATGCCGCATACCAGTGGGGCGGCAAACGAAGTGCCCATATCCTGCACCAGGGATCCGCGTCCGGAAATGAGATAAGCAGGACTGCCGATGGCCATTACGTCGGGCTTTACACGTCCGTCCTGGGTGGGACCCACGCTACTGAAAGGAGCACTCTTCAGGGTGGTGGTCACCGCACCTACGGTAATGCACTCCAAAGCGTCGGCAGGAAAAGAAATCTTTTTCCATGGTCCCATTCCGTTGTTACCCGCACTGCATACCAGTGCAATGCCTTTGCGGTAGAGCATGGATGCCGAACGGGAGATAAATGATGAGGTCCCGTTCAGTTCGTGCAACTGATGGTCGGCATAATGGAAGTCGAACTCGTTATATCCCAGACTGCTGTTGATGATATCCACCCCCGCCGAATCGGCAAATTCTGCAGCAAAGGTCCAGTAGTCTTCTTCTACCTGTTGCTCTGTTCTCGGGTCTTCGCATTGCAACAGCCAATAGGTGGCGGCAGTGGCGCAACCCACATAAACATGTGGAGCATTGGCAGCCATCACGGAAAAGACCTTCGTTCCATGGTCGCTCTCGTTGTACCCCTTCTCTATAGGAGCAGCCACAAACGACCGTTTGCCCTTGATGCGTGTGTATTTGAAAGCCGGAATGCGGTTGACGTTCTCGAAACCCTCGTCAAGAACTGCAATGGTGATGCCCCTGCCGTTATAACCCTTTTTGTGGATGTCTATGCCGCCTACCGAAGCTATCTGTTCCAAAGAGGAGGCATAGTAGGAGGATGGGATGGAGTCCCAGGGATTGAAGTCAGTGCGTACCGATCGTTTCGTATGTCCTTCCATTACAGAGTCGGGCGACTGCCACACCTTGGTACACGATACAACAAAAGGCAGGTCGTGCAGCGCTTGGCACAGAGTGGTATCGGAAGTCTCTATCAATACTGAGTTGTGCCAGCGGCTGGTACCCTTGATGCGGGCACCTGTAGTGCGTATCTGCTGCAAGTATTCGTGGCTTACGGGCAAGTCGGTGGAGTCGATGGCTATTCCCTGGCGTTTACGGCGTTCCAATGCCTTGTGCGACAGGTAGTGCTGTGGCTGTTGCAACGAGTATTTCCCACCGCTCTTGTCTCCTAAAATCAGGCGATACATCCAGCATTTCTCACCCGCATAGGCGCGTTTGTGCGACGGGGAACTGTGTGTGTGGGCATCCAGGGTCAGTGGCATTGCCATACACACGAAGAGTAAGAGAAAGGTGCGATACATCTCCTGCTTCTTTTTTGTGGGATGCAAACTTACTGCTTATTCTGCTAAAAACCAAATAAAAACATCGAATCTTGACAGAGATAAGATTTTTTTTGCCTACCTTTGCGGTGCTTATGCCACTTTTTTATGGATAAACATCAGGCTACTCTTGAGTTGGGTACAAAACCCGTCGGGCGGTTGTTGTTGCAATACGCATTACCTGCTATTGTGGCAATGACGGCCTCTTCGCTGTACAATATGGTTGACAGCATCTTCATCGGACAGGGAGTAGGTGCGCTTGCCATTGCCGGACTGGCGCTCACATTCCCCTTTATGAACCTTTCTGCAGCCTTCGGTGCGGCAGTGGGTGTGGGTGCCTCCACGTTTATCTCTGTCAAACTGGGACAGAAAGACTATGTGATGGCACGCCATATCCTGGGCAATACGGTCACACTCAACCTGATTATCGGTGTGCTCTTCAGTGTGGTGTCTCTGCTTTTCCTTGATCCTATCCTTTACTTCTTTGGTGCCAGTGAATACACATTGCCTTATGCCCGTGACTATATGATCATCATCTTGCTGGGCAATGTGTTCTCCCACATGTATTTTGGGATGAATGCCGTACTGCGTGCTTCAGGCAAACCGAGGCTTGCCATGTATGCCACTATCTTTACGGTGATGCTCAATACGGCGCTCGACCCCCTGTTCATCTATACGTTTGACATGGGCATACGAGGTGCAGCCATTGCCACCATACTGTCGCAGATGGTATCGCTGACATGGCAGATGCGTCTGCTTGCCGACAAGCGTCAGTTGCTTCACCTCGCCTCCGGCACTTTTCGCCCGGTTACCGATATAGTGCGCAATATCATAGCCATCGGTCTGTCTCCCTTCTCCATGAACGTGTGTGCCTGTATTGTGGTGATATTCATTAACAGGAGTCTGCAAATCTACGGGGGCGACATGGTGGTGGGAGCCTACGGTATAGCCAACAGGGTGGCGTTCATCTTTGTGATGGTGTGTATGGGTGTGAACCAAGGTATGCAGCCCATTGCGGGATATAACTACGGAGCACAGCGATACGACCGACTGATGCTTGTGCTCAAGCTCTCTATGGTGGCAGCATCTGCCGTCACCGCGTTGGGTTTCGTGGTAGCGCAGTTCTTCCCCGCACCCTGCGTGCGTCTCTTTACCACTGACAGTCAGCTGATAGAGCATTCTGTCCGCGGACTGCGTATCATGATGGCTGCCTTCCTTATCGTAGGCTATCAGATGGTGGTTACCAACTTTTTCCAGAGTATAGGCAAGGCAAAAGTGAGCATCTTCCTTTCCTTGTCCAGACAGATGATTTTCCTTTTGCCCCTGATATTCATTCTGCCCCCTATCTTCGGTGTGGACGGCGTGTGGTGGGCTATGCCTGTTTCGGATACCATCTCGGCCATAGTGACGCTGGTGATGATGGCAAGGTATGTGAGAAAGATGAAAGGGCAAATGAAGTGACATAAAACAAGCAATGAGATGAAAGACAAGAAAATCATTATCAATGTGGGCAGGCAGATAGGCAGCGGCGGACGACTCATAGCAGAGCGGCTGGCTACATATTTCGGATGTCGGTTCTACGACCGCGAACTGCTGAATCTTGCGGCAAAGGAGAGTGGTTTTTGTAAGGAGTTTTTTGAGAAGAATGATGAACAAAAAGGATTCTTCAGTTCCTTTTTGCATATCGCTACTCCTCATTTGGGCGACTCCAATTTCTACAGTGACAGCATCTCGCAGGAGTCTTTGTTCAAAATACAGAGTGATGCCATACGCAAGGCTGCTGCCGACTCATCGTGCGTGTTTGTGGGACGGTGTGCCGACTACGTACTGCGTGATTATCCCAACGTGGTCAATGTGTTCGTTACAGCCGATATGGACAAGCGTTTGCAGCTGGTATGTGAACGCAAGGGATGCGACAGAGCAGCAGCACGCAAGCTGATTGTCAATGGAGAGAAGGAGCGTGCCCAGTATTACAACTACTACACGGGCAAGCGATGGGGGCACAGCGACAGTTATCATCTCTGCATCAACAGCAGTGTGTTAGGGTTGGAAGGTACAGAACGACTGATAGAACAGTATGTGACCGAGGTACTGCATCTTGAGGAATAGAAAAAAGAATAGGAAAAATGAAGAAAATAGGCATACTGAGCGATACCCACTCCTATTGGGACGACAAGTATCTGCATTATTTCAGCGAGTGTGATGAGATATGGCATGCCGGTGATATCGGCAGCGTGGAATTGGCAGACCGCCTGGCCGCCTTCAAACCGTTGAGAGCCGTATGCGGCAATTGTGACGGTGGCGACCTAAGACTGATGTTCCCGCAGGTGTTGCGTTTCAAGTGTGAAGAGGTGGAGGTGCTGATGAAACATATCGGGGGATATCCCGGCAATTACGATGCTTCCGTGCGTGGACAGATATACAGCATGCCTCCCCAACTGTTTATCAGCGGTCATTCGCATATTCTGAAGGTGCAGTATGACAAGACCTTGGGACTGCTTCACATAAATCCCGGTGCTGCTGGTATGCAGGGATGGCACAAAGAGCGCACATTGGTGAGGCTTACCATTGACGGGAGCAAGTTTTCCGATTGTGAGGTCATCACCATCAAATAGTGATGCAAATATAGAATTAAAAGAACAGAAACAAATAATACAACATTTATTATGAAGACTATAGTTATAACAGGAGGCGCCGGCTTTATCGGCTCGCATGTGGTTCGCCTTTTCGTGAACAAGTATCCCGAGTATAGAATCATCAATCTCGACAAGTTGACTTATGCAGGCAATCTTGCCAATCTGAAGGATATTGAGGACAAGCCCAACTACAAGTTTGTGAAGATGGACATCTGCGACTTCGACGCGTTCTACAAGCTGATGCAGGACGAGCAGGTGGATGGTATCATCCATCTGGCAGCCGAGAGCCATGTGGACCGTTCCATCAAGGACCCCTTCACCTTTGCCCGCACCAATGTGATGGGTACCCTGTCTCTGTTGCAGGCCGCCAAACTGTACTGGGAGTCGCTGCCCGAGAAATACGAGGGCAAACGCTTCTACCACATCTCTACCGACGAGGTGTATGGCGCGTTGACAATGACCCATCCCGAGGGCATCGAACCACCGTTCACCACCAAGGCTTCTTCGTCACAGCACCACGAGGCATACGGTGAGGACTTCTTCTTGGAGACCACTAAGTATAACCCCCATTCTCCCTATTCGGCATCTAAAGCCGGAAGTGACCATTTTGTGCGTGCTTTCCACGATACCTACGGAATGCCTACCATCGTGACCAACTGCTCTAACAACTACGGTCCTTATCAGTTCCCCGAAAAACTGATACCTCTGTTCATCAACAATATCCGCCATCGCAAGCCGTTGCCTGTATATGGTAAGGGCGAGAATGTGCGCGACTGGCTGTATGTAGTGGACCATGCCCGTGCCATTGACCTTATCTTCCACAAAGGAACAATCGCAGAGACATACAATATCGGTGGTTTCAACGAGTGGAAGAACATCGACATCATCAAGGTGGTGATCAATACCGTTGACCGTCTGTTGGGACGCAAGGAAGGCGAGGATATGGACTTGATAACCTATGTGACCGACCGCCTTGGACACGACGCGCGCTATGCCATCGATTCAACCAAGTTGCAGCGCGAACTGGGTTGGGAACCCTCGTTGCAGTTTGAAGAGGGCATCGAGAAGACCGTGAAGTGGTATCTCGAGAACCAGGAGTGGCTCGACAACGTGACCTCGGGTGACTATCAGAATTATTACGAAAACATGTACCAAAACCGCTGATGAAATGAAGAAGATATTATTGTTGGGTTCAGGTGAGCTGGGCAAAGAGTTCGTGATTGCCGCCAAGCGTGCGGGTCAGTATGTGATAGCGTGTGACCGATACAATGATGCTCCTGCCATGCAGGTGGCTGATGAGCGGGAGGTGTTCTCCATGCTGGATGGTGACGCACTGGATGCCGTGGTGAAAAAGCATCAGCCCGATATCATTGTGCCTGAGATAGAGGCGATACGCACCGAACGGTTGTTTGATTTCGAGAAGCAGGGCATTCAGGTAGTACCCAGTGCCAGGGCCGTGAACTATACCATGAACAGACGTGCCATCCGCGATCTGGCTGCCAAGGAATTGGGATTGAGAACTGCCAAATATTTCTATGCGAAGACCTTTGAGGAGTTTAAGAAAGCTGCCGATGAGATTGGTTTCCCTTGCGTGGTGAAGCCCTTGATGTCTTCTTCCGGACATGGACAGAGTTACGTGCACAACGATGACGAGCTGCAGAAGGCCTTTACCGAGGCAATGGAGGGCAGTCGTGGTGATGTGAAGGAGGTGATTATCGAGGAGTTCATCGACTTTGATTCAGAGTTTACCTTGCTCACCGTAACGCAGAAAGAGGGTCCTACGCTTTTCTGTCCGCCCATCGGTCATGTGCAGAAAGGTGGCGACTATCGCGAGAGCTGGCAGCCGTACAGCATTCCCGAGGAGGCATTGAAGCAGGCACAGCATATTGCTGACGAGGTGACCAAGGCACTCACCGGTGCCGGTATCTGGGGCGTGGAGTTCTTTCTCACCAAGCAGGGCGAGGTGATTTTCAGCGAACTCTCCCCCCGTCCGCACGACACGGGTATGGTGACCTTAGGCCATACCACCAACCTCAGCGAGTTTGAACTCCACTTCCGTGCGGTGATGGGCTTGCCCATTGCAGGCATTCACTTGGAGCATGCAGGTGCCAGCGCAGTCATTCTTTCACCCCAAGAGAGCAATGATCCGCTGCCATACAATCTGGTAGAGGCATTGAAGGAAGACCATACACGCATCCGTATCTTTGGAAAGCCCGAAGCTCATGTGGGCAGGCGTATGGGCGTAGTGCTGTGTTATGGTGAGGTGGGGGATGATACCACAGCCTTGCGTGACAAGGCAAAACGATTGGCAAAAACAGTTTTGGGTACTGACCCTTATACCAAGTTCCATGAGTAATACAAAACAGGAAATCCCTTGCCATCTGGGACGCATCATAGAACTGCCCAAGATATGTGACCCTCGTGGCAATCTGACGGTTGCAGAGGAGCGCAAGAACGTGCCCTTCGACATCAAAAGGGCGTATTGGACATACGATGTGCCCGGCGGTGAAAGTAGGGGTGGGCATGCGCATAAGGAATGTCTGTCGTTCATCATAGCCGTGAGCGGTTCGTTTACAGTGACGCTGGATGACGGTTTGGGCACAAAGCACGAATATCATCTGAACCATCCTTGGCAGGGATTGCTTATCAATACGGGCATCTGGCGCACCCTGGAGGACTTCTCTTCGGGAGCCGTTTGCCTGGTCCTGGCATCAGAGCTCTACGATGAAGAGGACTATATATATGATTATGACGAATTCCTGGCATCCAAGCAATGCTCGAAATAAGGCGGTATCATAGTGAACAGAAGGAGGAATGGAACCTGTTTGTGGCACGTTCCAAGAATGGCACCTTTCTGATTGACAGGCGCTACATGGACTATCATGCCCACAGGTTTTCCGATTTCTCCCTGATGATATACACGGAAAAGGGGGCATTGCAGGCTGTGTTGCCGGCACATCGCGAGGATAATTGCCTCTTTTCGCATGGCGGACTCACTTACGGCGGATTGGTGATGGGCAACGACATGACTGCACAGAAGGCAATGCAGGTGTTCGACGCGCTCAATTCCTTTCTTGCTGACAATGGAATTGACAGGGTGAGGTACAAACCTGCCCCTCATATTTACCATAGATGTCCGGCGGAGGAAGACCTCTATGCCATTGTGCAGTGCTGCCATGCCCGACTGCAGTTCAGAGAGATCGCATCTGTCGTTCCTCTGGATGGAAACATGCCCAAGTGGTCGCAATTGCGAGTGAGAGGCGTCAAGAAGGCAGACAGACAGGGCGTACAGGTGGTACAGAGTGATGACTATGCCGGCTTCTGGAACATCCTTTCCGACAATCTGTTGCAAAAATACGGCAAAGCCCCTGTGCATTCTCTTGAAGAAATCAGATTGCTTGCCGGTCGTTTTCCTCGCAATATCCGTTTGTTCGTTGCAAAACAGGGCTGTGAAATGTTGGCAGGAACAGTGATTTACGAAACAGAAGACAGGATTGCCCATTCGCAATACATCTCAGCCTCACCCCGTGGCAAGCAGATGGGTGCTCTCGACAAACTGTTTTATCATCTGCTCACAGAGGAATACACCCACATGAACTATTTCGATTTCGGCATCTCTACCGAACAGCATGGGCAGTGGCTCAATGAAAACCTGATACATCAGAAAGAGGGGTTTGGAGCGCGTGCAGTGTGCTACGATACCTACGAATGGACCTTATAATGACTCATTAATAACCAATATCACCCATATTGCCATGGCGTTGTTCTCTAATACCATACCTACTGTTGATTACCTTAGTCTGAAGAAAATCAATGCGCTCCATCAGCAGGAAATAGATGAGGCTGTGCTCCGGGTGCTGCGTGGCGGATGGTATCTGCAGGGGCAGGAAAACAAGGCTTTTGAACAGCATTATGCCTCCTTTATCGGCACGTCGTATTGCGTGACTTGTGCCAACGGACTGGATGCTCTCACCCTGATACTCCGCGCCTATATGGAAATGGGGGTGCTGAAAGAGGGTGACGAGGTGATAGTTCCCGCCAATACGTATATCGCATCGGTGCTTGCCATTACGGAAAACAGGTTGATTCCCGTCCTCGTGGAACCCGATCCCAATACCTTTCAGATAGACGAAAACCGGCTGGAACAGGCTGTTACCGAACGAACAAGGGCGGTGATGATAGTGCATCTATACGGCAGAATGGCATATTCTTCCCGCATTGCCGGGATATGCCGGAAACACCATTTGAAACTGATAGAAGACAATGCCCAGGCGCATGGACTTCTTGCGGGTTCCGGCGATATGAGTTCAGCATCCCAAACCCGTACCGGTTCATTGGGTGATGCCGCAGGGCACAGCTTTTATCCCGGAAAGAATCTGGGAGCATTAGGTGATGCAGGAGCCGTAACCACCAACGACGCACAGCTGGCTGAGGTAGTCAGGGCGCTTGCCAACTATGGTTCTAAACAGAAATATGTGTTCGGATATGCCGGGAAAAACAGCAGGATGGACGAGGTTCAGGCAGCTGTACTTAATGTGAAACTGCGTTATCTGGACAGGGAAAACGAACAGCGGCGCCGTGTGGCAGCCTATTATATAAATAATGTGTGCAACAGCCAACTGCAACTGCCCGATATGGATTATTGGGAAAAGAGCGTGTTTCACATCTTCCCTGTGATGTGCAGCGAGCGCAACAGACTGCAACAGTATCTTGAAGAAGGGGGGGTGCATACCATGATTCACTACCCCATACCCCCGCATCGGCAGCATTGTTACAAAAGCATGAGCCACTTGCAGTTGCCCATAACCGAACAGATACACGACCGGGAACTGAGTATTCCCTGCAATCAGGTGCTTACCGATGCCGAGGTAGAGCACATCGCCCAACTGCTTCAGTCCTTTGTCTGAAACAGTTAGGCGATGCCATGGTACTATACGATGACTACTGTGACGCCACGTGCTGCCTGCGCTCCCATTACCAAAGCCTGTGCGATGTCGGCAGTCTTGGATGGTCCGCTGATAAAACAGCCATAGCCGTAGTCGGTAAACTCGATGCGGTTGTATGCCTCGTGCATATTGTTCACAATTTCCTTGCGGTCGAGAATGATGACCAACTGCTCCGAGATAAAGCATACCGCCTTTTCCTTCATGGTCTGTGGAATCCAGATGCAGCCGTTTTCAGCCACTCCAAACACTCCTTTCAGCACAGCCACATCCGTTCCGTTCAGTTCGTTGGCCTCGCTCACCGTGTCGGGATTGATGGTGGCGATGGTCACTTCGGGCAGTGAGGATGCTATCTGTTTTGCCTCAGGATGCAGTTTTTTCACGATGCTGTTGATGTCAGCTTTCGTCCCTTCTTCCACGAGCATCACCTTGCCACCCACCACCAGTGTCACTTCCATGAACTGTTTCAGTGGGTCGGCGAATGTAATGGGGTGGATGTCATCTGTAGAAGGCATCTCGTATTGTGTAGTGATGTTGCGCTTTATCTTTGCGAATAGTTCTTCTTTCTTCATACCTTTTACTTTTTGTTTTTCCACCATTCATGAAACGACTGTCTGGCAAAGACAGGCATTTCGTGTCCTTCTCCCCAGCCGTTGAGGTGATTGTACATGATGCTACGTGGAGCGTGGTTTGCCCAAGGAGCAAATCTCAGGGCTGTGCGGTAGAGCGAAGGATGATCGAAAAGCACCTTCATGCCCTTGCTCATCATTTTCTTCATGCTGTCGGCTTTGCCCAGGGAGTCCAGTTCCTGTCTCCAGCGGTATATCTGCTCCGAAAGGTTCACCTTGGCGGGGCACACGTTGTCACATGAACAGCAGAGCGAGCAAGCGCTCACGTTGTCCGTATATTTGTGCTTGTTGCGCAACATTCCCAGATTGATGCCGATAGGTCCCGGAATGAAATAGGTGTAGGAATAACCTCCCGAACGACGGTAAACGGGACAGGTGTTCATACAGGCGCCGCAGCGGATGCACTTGAGCGACTCCCAGTGCTCTGCATTGGCGATGATGTCGCTTCTGCCGTTGTCCACGAGGATGATGTGCATCTCTGCTCCCGGTCTTGCCTTTCTGAAGTGCGAGGTAAAGGTGGTGGTAGGCTGACCTGTGCCGCAGCGGCATAGCAGGCGCTGGAATACAGCCAGCGAACGGTAGTCGGGCACCACCTTCTCCAGTCCCATCGCCGCAATGTGCAGCTTGGGCATGGAGGTGCTCATGTCGGCGTTGCCCTCGTTGGTGCACACCACAATGTCTCCGGTGGCAGCCACTCCGAAGTTGGCTCCCGTCATTCCCGCTCCTGCTGTCATGAACTCGTTGCGCAGACTCATGCGCGCACAGTAGGTGAGGTAGGTCGGGTCGTAGTTGCCCGGTTCCGACTTCAGTTTGTCTTCAAACAGGTGTCCCACTTCCTCCTGTGTGATATGGATGGCAGGCATCACGATATGACTGGGCTTGGAGTGCATCAGTTGGATGATGCGCTCACCCAAGTCGGTCTCTACCACATCGATGCCATACTGCTCCAGATAGGGGTTCATCTCACATTCCTCGGTGAGCATGGATTTGCTCTTCACCATCTTGGTCACGCCGTGTTCCCGCAGAATGGCGAGCACGGTGGCGTTGAACTCCTCGGCATCCTTTGCCCAGTGTACTATGACACCGTTTTTCTCTGCATTGCCGGCAAACTGCTCTAAATACTCGTCCAGATGGGTGATGGTGTGCTTCTTGATATTGCTGGCGGTCTCCCTCAGCTGTTCCCACTCATCCAGTCCCTTGGCCTGTATGTCTCTTTTGGTGCGTACCGACCAGAACGTCTCGTCGTGCCATGCTGCCTTCTGACTGTCTTTCAGAAAACCGGCAGCGGCTTTGCTGTGTAATGTGCTCATAATCCTGCGGAAAGAATCTGTACTACGTGAATAAACTGTATAGGCATCTGCTCGCGCTTGGCAATACCCTGCATGTGCATCAGACAGGAAGAGTCGGGACCGGTGATGTATTCTGCACCCGTTGCCATGTGACGTTTCAGTTTGTCCTTGCCCATCTGTACCGAAACAGCGGTCTCTTCTACAGAGAACATGCCACCAAAACCGCAGCACTCGTCGGGGCGTTCCGGCTCCTTGACGGTGATGCCCTCCACCAGTTGCAGCAGGTCTTTTATCTTGGAATACATGGGGATATTGCGCTCGCTGGGCGATGAGAGTCCCAACTCGCGTACGCCATGACAGGAGTTGTGTACGCTGACCACATGCGGGAACTTGCCTGGCAAGGAGGTCACCTTGAGCACATCGTGTAGAAACTCCACCACGTCCATCGCCTTTTTCGCAGCGCCACATTCCTGCTTGCCATGCAGCAGATGGGGGTGGTGCAACTTGACAAAGGCAGCACAACTGGCTGATGGCGCCACTACGTAATCGAATGGCTTGAACAGCTCGTCAAAGTCAGCTGCCATCTTGGTAGCTTTCTCTTGAAAACCGGCGTTTGCCATGGGCTGTCCGCAGCAGGTCTGGTTCATCGGGTATTCCACCTCCAGTCCCAGGTGTGTGAGCAGTTTGTAGGTGGCTATCCCCACTTCAGGATAGATGGCATCCACGTAGCAGGGAACAAATAGTCCTATTTTCATTTTTTTGGAGTATTGTGAGATTGTGAAATTCAGAAATTGCAGGGCAAGGTAAGCAGCTGGTACATCAGTGTCTTTGCCATGCGCTCATGCCCCTTGTCGTTGGGGTGCAGGCGGTCGGTATCGGCATCTTTGAAAAAGGATGCGTGCTCATCCATCACGGGATACAGTCCGCAGGTGGCGTTGAGGTCAATCACCGGAACAGCCCAGATGTTGCCTGCCTCCTTGACAGCCTCCACATAGGCATCCAGGTATTCTCCGCAGCGGTTCATGTATTCCTCGGTACACTGCCAGTTCTTGGCATTGGCATAGAATCCGGAGCGGTGGATGGGGGTAAGCAGCACAATCTGTTTGCCGGGATAAATGCGTTTCACCTTGTCGAGGGCGATGTTGATGCGGCCGCGATAGGTGGCGTCGTTCATCTCGGGCTGTCGCTTCATGCGGGTCTCCATGCGCTTCTCGTAGCCGTGCCCATATTCCACTTTTTCGGCAGTCTCCGTGAACCATTTGCCCAGGGGCACCGCATTGTTGTAGTCGTTGGTGCCCATCAGTATCAGGATGGCATCTACATCGTCGCCATGCTCCTGCTTCAGCAAGTCAGCCTGTCGGGGAATATCGTTCCACTGTCTTCCGCTGACGCCATACACATAGGGAGTGATGCCCAGCCAGTTTTGCAGAAATCCCCAGTATTTTGTCTGCGAGGCCTTGTTGCGCGGGTCCGTAATCGAGTCTCCGAAGTACGCCACCCGCTTGCCTTGCCAGGGGTGCGTGAATACTGTTTGTGTGATGGCTGGCAGGCAAATCAGCAGCGCAGCCATGAAGAGTAAGGTGTGTCTTTTCATCGTTGTAAGTGTTTCATGTTGTGTCCGCCCCAGCGGTTGGTGCCTACCTGTCTGAAGCCGCAGCGCAGATACAGTCGCTCAGCCCGTGGGTTGCCGGTATCTACCAGCAGTCCTAACGGACCCACGCCCATCTGTCGTGCCTTTTCAGCCGTAGCGTCCAGCAGAGCGGTGGCGATTCCCCTGCCTTGTGCCGAGGGATGTACGGCCAGGGAGTCGAGATACAGTTCTCCTGCCGAGGTCTCGTCAGCCATACCGTCCAGTTGCTTGCCGAAGGTAATGCTCACGGCATCGATAAATCTTTGGCGCAGGGAGTGCAGCAAAGCCCCGTCATAGCTCACGCTGATGCCGATTACCCGGTCGTGGCTGTCCACGGCGCAAAGCGTATTCAGGTAGCTGTATTGCGTATCGGTGCGTTCCACCAGTTGCTGCATCATCTGGGCAAACTCTTCGATGCTGTGCTCCCTGCCACAGAAATACAGGCAGCATTCGGGTGTCATCGCTTGTATAATCAGTTGGGTAATGACCGGGGCATCCTGTATTTTCCCCTGTCTTATAGTATAGGATGTCTGCATTTTTCTGTTGGTAGAGTTGGCTGTCAATGGCAATTCGGGTAATCTGAATGCCTTTTGCAAAGATAAAAAGTTTTTTCCATTCTATCCCCCTCATGATAGAAAAAAAGTATAAATGAGCAAAATGTTGCTGTCGGGTGATGGCTTATCAGGTTATTTTCCTTATCTTTGCAAAAACTGTAGAGTTCTCGCCCTATGCCCTTTGGCACGGTAGTTGCAATGGCTTGGCAAGAGAACAGTTTTTAAGTGTATAATTTATCCTTTTTCGAGAAATGAACAGATTTGAAATGGAGAATGTGATGGAAAGCAGGGCATACGCATCAGCCTCTGCCTTTCCGGTATTGATGAGAAAAGTGTATGTATGGATGACCTTGGCACTGGTGGTTACCGCTGCCACTGCATACGGCGTGCTGAATAGTCCCGGTGTGTTCAGTGCCATCGTGTCAAACAGTGTGCTCTTTTGGGGCTTGCTGATAGGGGAGTTCCTGCTTGTCTTGGGACTGAGTGCCGCCATTAACCGCATGTCGCTCTTTACTGCCACTTTGGCGTTCTTGCTCTATTCTGTGGTCAACGGCGCCACGCTTTCCGTGATTCTTTATGCTTTCACCGCAACCTCGGTGGCTTCCGTATTCCTGATTACAGCCGGCACCTTTGCCACCATGGCTGTGGTGGGATATACCACCAAGAAAGACCTTACTTCGTTGGGCAAGATGTTCATGTTTGCCATCATTGGCATCATCATCGCCTCTTTGGTCAACGTGTTCCTGATCAAGAGTACAGGTATGGACCTGCTCATCAGCATCGTTGGAGTGCTCGTGTTCGTAGGACTTACAGCATACGATTCGCAGAAAATCAAGCAAATGCTGATGATGGCTCCCGATGCAGGCGAGAATATGCAGAAACTGGCGCTGCTGGGCTCGTTGTCGCTCTATCTTGACTTCATCAACCTGTTCATCTTCCTGCTCCGCATCTTTGGCGGTCGCAGGGATTGACCTCTGCCTCACAGGGCAGTAACGCTCTAAAACAGAACCTGAAGGGGGGGATATCCCTCTTGGGTACGCCTTAGAATATTTACCTTAATCATACAGGAGGGGAAGGATAAATGACTTCCCCTTTTTAATCTAATACTAAAACATCATGAAAACTACAGCCTTTTGTATTGCCGCCTCCCTCTCGTTGTCCTTGATGGCCAATGCCCAGTCGGATGCCTTTTCTTCCGATACGGTGATGAACACTTCCGAGAAAGTGGCAAAGTATTTTATGGATTCTACCCCGGATGTGGGTGCTGACAGTTATGTGGGAGGAAAAAAACGGAACAGCAGGATATGGACCCGGGGCGTGTTCTACGAGGGGTTGCTGAATATCTATCGCGAGAAGCAGCGTGAAGACTGGTTGCAGTATTCGCTGGACTGGGGCGAGTTCCACCAGTGGCAGACCTGTTCTGACAGCCAGTTGCACAATGCCGATTTCCTGTGCTGCGGACAGTCGTATATAGAGATGTATCTGATAGACAAGACCAAGACGGAAAGACTGGCTCATGTGCAGCAACGCATCGACGAACTGATGGCTACCGATGACAAGGCAGACTGGTATTGGATTGACGCCATACAGATGGCGATGCCCATCTATGCACGGTTGGGCAGCATCACCGGTGACCAGTCCTACTGGGAGCGTATGTACACCAAATACACCTATACCCGCAACCAGCATGGCGGCAGCAAAAAGGGAGGAGGCAGTCCGCTGTTCAATACGGAGACGGGACTCTGGTACCGTGACTACCAATACGACCCGCCCTACAAAGACCTTACGGAAACAGACAAGGACTGCTACTGGAGCAGAGGCAATGGATGGGTGTATATGGCGTTGGCGAGGGTATTGCAGTTCACTCCCGAAACGGAGAGCCATCGCTCGGAATATGTGTCGGATTTTCTGGCTATGAGCCGTGCCTTGCTCGACTGCCAGCGTGCTGACGGCTCGTGGAATGTGAGTCTTGCCGCCCCCTCCAACTATGGTGAAGCAGGGAGCGAAGGTCCTGAAATGACAGGTACCTCACTCTTCGTGGGTGGCATGGCATGGGGCATCCGCACCGGATTGCTTGACGAGGCAACCTATCTGCCTGCCGTAAAGAAAGGATGGCAGGCAATGAGAAATGCCGTACACGACGATACGGGCTTTGTAGGCTACATGCAAGGCACGGGCGCCAAACCTGAAGACGGAGGGGTGATCACTTACAACAGTATTCCCAATTTTGAGGATTTCGGTATCGGATGCTGGCTCTGGGGGGCTGCCGAGGTGCATGCCCTTTGCAAGCAGATGGAGCAGACCGTGATTGCAGCGCCTGCGGGCAGTCACGAATGGAGCGGAATGGTGGGCTTTGCCAACTACAACGACCTGCGCAACGGTGTGACCGGAGGATATGGCGGCACTGTGGTAAGAGTAGATAACCGCACGGATTTCGCACGCTATGTAGGTGACAACGAACCCAGAGTGATTATCCTTGAGGGAAAACTGGAAGGTACGGGAGTAGATAGAAAAAAAGACATCATCTCTGTGGGCTCCAACAAGACCATTGTAGGTGCCGGAAAAGACGCTACACTGTATGGTATCGGACTGGATATCAACGGCAAAGAAAATATTATCATCCGCAATCTCACCATCTTTGATGCCGACCCCGATGCCATCGCCTGTCGCAATGCTCACCATGTGTGGGTTGATCACTGTGACCTGTCGAGTGAACACGACAATGAGAAGGAAGACTGGGACGGACTGCTCGACTTTACCATTGGCAGCAGTTATCTCACCGCCTCATGGAACCGGTTCCACGACCATGACAAGGTATCGGTATGCAACAGCGGCACCATGCACTATGAAGACAACGGGAAGATAAGGCTCACTTACCACCATAACGGATTCGTGAGGACCACCCAACGCAATCCGCGTGTAGGCTACGGACTGGGCCATGTGTTCAACAACTATTATGAAGACATTTCCAGCTATTGCATCGGCACGCACACTCAGGCGAAGGTGCTGTCAGAGAACAACTATTTCTCGGCCAATGCCAACAAGCCTTTCAACCAGATGTACTCTGCCACCTCCCATGATGCCTCTTATGGCGAGATAGGGGAGACGGGCAGCTATTTCGGAAAATCAATCGGGTCGTCTGCGCTCAACCAACCCACAGGCACCTCATTCGTGCCCGGCAGGTATTATGCCTACAGCCATCTGCTCGATGAGGCAGGCACCCTGCCGTCTCTGATAGCTGAATATGCCGGTCCGAAAGAGGGCCTGGAAAAAGAGGCAATCCTGTGGCCCGGAAACGGTGCCACGGAGGTGGCTTGTGACGCCCGTTTGCTGTGGGGACCGCTGGAGAATGTCAAGGAAACAAGGGTATGGATAGGCCATACACCTGCCTCGCTGGCTTACAATGCCGAGGCTTCGAGCAATGGAGCTGCTCCGGGAAAAGTGGCGCTGCTGCCTGACACCACTTACTACTGGAAGGTGCAGACCATTTTTGAGGACAATTCGTCCTGCTTCACGCCGATGTATGCTTTTACTACTGCTGCAGAAACGGCATCCAAGCCCTATCCTGCTGATGGCGAGACGAATGCTCAGTTGCATGAGGCGGTGGGAGAGAAGGTGGCATGTGGACCGATGACGCTGAAATGGCGTCCGGCATTCGATGCCAAGGAATACAAGGTATATGTTTCCGAACCCGATGGCGCTGAGGCTGTCTTGACGGTTGGCACTACCACGGATACCTATATCAATCCCGGCTATCTGAACTATGGCGCAGAGTATCTGTGGCGTGTGGATGTCGTTACCTCAGACGGCACAGAGG
Organism: uncultured Prevotella sp.; assembly: GCA_945830055.1. GTDB lineage: Bacteria > Bacteroidota > Bacteroidia > Bacteroidales > Bacteroidaceae > Prevotella. The sequence goes on along the minus strand of CALZXH010000001.1, from coordinate 1,438 downwards.
TGAAAGGTGATGAGTGGCGTTTCTCCTCGCCGAAAGTGGAGATGCTGGAGGGAAAGACAGAGGCGGAAAGTCTGGCACGCAGCGCATACGTGTATAAGGAGTATTCCGACGGTTCCTGGTACCAGTCTTCCGGCAACTATGCCACGGTGGGAGAAGCCGGACCGGGTTCGCTTACCGGTATTTGGGACGGACCAGATGCCACCTGTACGCTGAGTCTTACCTACTGGAACGAGACCTCCGGTGCCGCAGGATTCTTCCTCTTTGTGAACAACCAGCAGGTTGAATCGTGGCGGGGTGACAAGAAGTCGTATGCCATGGTCACTCATGATGCCTCGCAGCAGGTCAAGCTGACGAAGGGCGATGAGATTCGTGCTGACTTCTATGTGGACGGAAAGATGCGTTGCAGGATTGACTATCTGAATGTCAGGGTGGATGCTGTGTCAGACGGTATCAATGACCTCACGGCACCTTCCCGGTCCTATATGGATGCTCCTGTATATGACATGACAGGACGCAGGGTGGAAGTGATGAAACAGGGCGGCATGTATATCCGCGGCGGCAAGAAGTTTATTTGCAGGTAATGTCTTCCCGACATTGTGCAAGAGAGGGATGGAACGAACGAGATGATACAAAGTTACAACGTTTGTTCCATCCCTCCAATGGTTGTTCAGGATGTTGGGAGCCTCTGTTCCGGATTCTTTTACCTATAGGGAGGATAGCAGACTTCATGGGCAGGGGGGTATATGTTTTTTTGCAGGTAACAAGGTAACAAAGTAACATTTCGAATTTTTTTCTACACGTGGAAAAAATTTCTTCTTCCCGACGCAGCAGCCGTCATGCTTGAAAATGTTACTTTGTTACCTTGTTACCCGCCTTTTTCAATATACCCATGGGTAGGGATGCCTATGTCAGGACGACGGCCGAAGCCCCAAATGTTACTTTGTTACCTTGTTACCTGCGTTTTTTTATATACCTATGGGTAGAAGCAGCGGTCAGCCCGTCCCTGCCTCTGAAATTGAGTATATCTCGCGCGTACGCGATATATATGCATATATATCCTTCCTAAGAAATATATTATAATAATAGAATAAGAAGAATAGAAGGAAAAACAAGGGAAGAAAAGAGTTGTTTGCTGTCCGTTCCGTGTAAACACCTCTCGTCTGCTATCCTACCTATAGGTAAGAGAGCAGTATGGAGGGAGGAAGACGGATGTTTGGTCAGGGTCGTAAAGCGGGTGGCACATGGTAGGGTATAGTGAAAAAGGCGGGTAACAAAGTAACAAAGTAACATTTTCAAAAAAAAAATCATTTTTCTTTCGAAAAAGTTTGGTAGTTCAAAAAATAGTCGTACCTTTGCATCCGCTTTCGACAATCAAGTATTGCCGGTGAGCGAACGAGAAAGAGTTCTTTGAAAGATTTACATAACAGAGTAGTAGTAC